>DATBIJ010000099.1:0-11700 GCA_036557025.1 Thermoanaerobaculia bacterium
GCGCCTTCGTCCACACCGACGCGGTTCAGGCGGCGGGAAAAGTGCCCGTGGACGTCGGCGCGTGGGGCGTCGATACGGCGGCATTCTCGGCGCACAAGCTGCACGGCCCCAAGGGCATCGGGGCGCTCTACGTGCGCCGCGGCGTCCGGATCGAGCCGCTCGCGCCCGGCGGGGGGCAGGAGCGGCGCGTTCGCGGCGGGACCGAGAACGTGCCCGGCATCATCGCCTTCGGCGTCGCGGCGCGCCTCGCGCGCGAGCGGCTGGAAGAGGACGCGACGTCGATGCGCCGTCTGCGCGACCGCCTGGAGGAGGGCATCCTCGCCGCGGTTCCGGGATCGCGGGTCGTCGGAGCCCTCGCGCCCCGCCTCCCCAACACCAGCACGATCCTCTTCGCGGACGCCGCCGGGGAAGCGCTGCTGATCCGGCTGGATCTCTCCGGCGTGGCGGTCTCGGCGGGCAGCGCCTGCTCGAGCGGCTCGCCGGAGCCCCCGGAGGCGCTGCTCGCGCTGGCGATTCCCGCCGAAGAGGCGCGCTGCGCGCTGCGCTTCTCGCTCTCGCGCGCGACGCGCGAGGCGGAGATCGACGCCGTGCTGGAGCGGCTTCCCCGGATGGTCGCCGACACGCGCGCCGGGGTGCCCGCGCTCTCGGAGACCCCTTCGTGATCGTCGAGTGCGATCGCTGCTCGGCCCGATACAGCTACCAGGAATCGCGCTTCGGCGGAAAAACGAGCAAGCGCGTGCGCTGCGCGAAGTGCGGCGCGGTTTTCGAGATCTACAACACCCGGGTCTTCGAGTCCCAGCCGGCCGTGCGCCCGACCGGGACCGGCGAGGCGACCACGATCTCCCGCCACTCGGGCGACACCGGCAAGACGCGGCGCCCGCCGCCGCCGGGCCTGCGGCCTCCATCGCCCGGCCTTCACCTGCCGAAGGACCGCAAGATCTCGCTGGCCGTCATCGCCGGGGCGGAGGCCGGACGCATCTTCGCGATCGACCGACCGCGCATCGTGCTGGGCCGTCAGGACGCCGACATCTCGGTCGAAGACGCCGAGGTCTCCCGCCAGCACGCCGCCATCGAGGTGACCGGGCCGCGCGTGCGCCTGCTCGATCTTGGCTCCACCAATGGAACCTTCCTCGGCGAGGAGCAGGTGGACGAGAGGGATCTCGAGAACCAGGACGAGTTCACGATCGGCGGAACGACGCTGATGCTGATTGTGACGGAAGAGTGAGGAAGACAGCGGGAATCGAAAACGGGAATCGGTAAACGGGAATCGGTAATCGGAGACTTTCGCGAAGATCCTCGATTTCCCATTCCCGATTCCCGATTCCCGACCTCCATTCCCGTCGCTCCCGATTCCCGTAGAATCCACGCCATGCGCATCGCGGTTGCCATGTCGGGGGGCGTGGACTCCTCCGTCGCCGCTCTCCTTCTCAAGGAGCAGGGGCACGAGGTCGTCGGACTCTCGATGAGGCTCTACGACGCGGCGGGCCCGGGCAGGAGCGGCCGATGCTGCACGAGCGAGGACCTCGCCGACGCGCGCCGTGTCGCCTGGACCCTCGAGATCCCTCACGTGGTCCTGGACCTCGAGGCGGAGTTTCGCGACGCCGTGGTCCGGCCCTTCGTGGCCTCCTATGCCGCCGGCGAGACGCCGATTCCCTGCACCGACTGCAATACCAAGGTGAAGTTCGCCGCGCTCTGGACGCGCGCGCGCGCGATGGGCTGCGCCGCCGTCGCGACCGGCCACTACGCCCGCACGGCGACGGACCCGCGCACGGGCCGGCGGCTCCTGCGCAAGGGCGCGGACCCGGAGAAGGACCAGTCGTACTTCTTGTGGGATCTCACCTCCGAGCAGCTCGCCGCGGCGTGCTTCCCGGTCGGGGATCTGCGCAAGGCCGATGTCCGCGCGCACGCGCGGCGGGCCGGCCTGCCCACGGCGGACAAGGAGGAGAGCCAGGAGATCTGCTTCGTGCCGCGGGGCATCCGTGCCGGAGACTTCGTCGCGGCTCGCGCCGGCGAGCTCGGCGTGCCTCTGCCCGTTCTGCCCGGGCGCGTCGAGGACACCTCGGGGCGCCCGCTCGGCACCCACGCCGGTCACTTCCGCTACACGATCGGACAGCGCCGCGGCCTGCCGGCCGCGTCCGGCCGCCGCTACGTCGTCGGCATCGACGCGGGCTCCAACCGCATCGTCGTGGGAACCGCCGACGACCTGGCGACGGCCGAGGCCGAGGTCACGGGCCTGCGCTTCCCCTCGGGCCCTCCCGACGGGACCTTCCGCGCCGGCGTGCGCATTCGCCACCGCGCGGCCGAGGCGGCGGCATCGATCGAGCCGCGCCCGGATGGGTCCGCGAGAATCCTCTTCGACGAGCCGCAGCGCGCCGTGACGCCGGGACAGTCGGCCGTGTTCTACGACGGCGAGATCCTCCTCGGGGGAGGCGTCCTGCGCCGCGCGGCCGCGGCTCCCGCCGCTCGCGCGAGCTGACGGGGACCTCCGACATGCGACGGCTGCTCCTCTTCTTCGCGCTGGGTGGCGCCGCCGCTGCGGCGGCCGTGGCGCAGGTGCCTCCGGACGCCGACGCCGGGCGTCTCGATTCCGTGATGCTCTCCTCCAACCCGCTCGTCGCCGAAGGCGACCGCCACTACGCCAACCGCGCGAACGGACGAAACGGCATCGTCGCGGATCCGCGGAAGATCCTGGCGGCGATCTCCGCATACAGCCACGCCGCGGAAGCGCCCGATCAGGTCGAGGCCCGCTGGAAGATGGCGCGCGCGCTCTACTTCCGCGGGAACTGCACGGGGCTGGAGCCCGCCAACCGGACACCGGTCTTCGAGCGGGCGCGCGGCTATGCCGATCAGGCCGTCCAGATCCTCACGGACCGCGTGCGCCGCAAGGGCTCGGACCCCGAGAAGCTCTCTCCGGCGCAGCTCGCGGAAGCCCTGTCGGGGGAGGGGGACGCGAAGGCCGTCTTCTACTGGTCCTCGGTCGCGTGGGGAGAATGGGCGCTCGCGGCCGGCAAGCTCGTCGCGGTCCAGCGCGGCGCCGCGGACCGGATCCGGCGCGACTCGGAGGTCCTGATCGCGCTGGACCCGGAATTCGAGGAGGGCGGCGGCTACCGAATCCTGGGCCGCCTCCACTCCGAGGCCCCGCGCCTGCCGATCCTCACGCCGTGGGTCTCGCGCGAGACGGGCATCGAGCAACTGCGCAAGGCGATGGCCGTCTCCTCGAACAACTTTCCCAACCGCCTGTTCCTGGCGGAAGCCCTCCACCAGCATGGCGGGCCGGCCGAGAAGCAGGAGGCGATCCAGCTGCTCGACGCGCTCGTCGCCGACTCCCCGTCTCCCGTGTACCTCCTCGAGGGCCTGCGTCAGCAGGATCTCGCGCGCAAAGACCTCGCCGAGTACAAGAAGGGGAGCTGAGCCGGCGGATCGCCACTCCGCGCTCAGCGAACCGTCGCCGTCGCGGCATCCGCGCGCAGCCGCACCGTGAGCTTCCTCGCGGCGGGTTTCGCGGGCAGCCGCCGGAGCAGCTGCCTTGCCGAGAGGCCGGTCATCGGATGACGCCATCGCGGCGCGATCTCCGCCAGCGGGGCGAGCGCGAAGCGGCGATCGGCGAGGCGCGGGTGGGGGAGGATCGGATCCGGGCGGGTCCGCACCGTCCCCGCGAGATCCAGGATGTCGACGTCGATCTCGCGCGGCCCGTTTCGGAAACTCCGCGTGCGGCCGACGCGCCGCTCGACTTCCTGGCAGAGCCGAAGCAGCGCACGGGCACCGCCGCTCCAGGAGATCTCCGCGACGAGGTTCCAGAAATCCGGCTGCGGCGTGTACCCCACCGGGTCGGTCTTCCAGACCGAGGAGAGGCGAAGGATCGTCGCGCGTCGCGAGATCAGGGACAGGGCGGCGGAGAGGTGGACGCGTCGGTCGCCGACGTTGCTGCCCAGGCCGAGGTAGGCCCTCGGCTCAGTACTCTTCGCCTTCTTCGCTCTTCTGCGGGCCGCGGTCGTCGACGATGCGCTCGTCGTCGTCGTCGAGCTCGCCTTCGCGGGCTTCCTCGTCTTCCTGCGGGCTCTCTTCGAAGTCGGTGCCGCCGCCTTCATCGGGAATCGTCTCGATCATCATCGAGCGGCGCGGGGGACGCGGCGCCGCGGCGACCGGCGCCTCCTCGGAGCGGGCGTCCTTCTGATCGGCGCCGCACTTGGGGCAGATCGACTCCGGCTTGTTGAGGTTGTAAAACTTCGCGCCGCAGCTGTAGCACGTATATTTCTTGCCGAGATCGGCCATGCTCCCCTCGAAAGGCGGCCAAACCTAGCATGCGTCCCCCGGGGGGTCAACAACCGCGATGCGGCGGCTTCTCCTGCGCCCGCAAGGAGTTCCGAGAGGGAGGCCTCCGCTGACGCCCGCCTTCGCGCGGCTCGCGGCCGACGCGGCTTCCTCGGCAAGGAGGGGATTGCTCGCGACGGCGCACGGCGAGGTCGAAACGCCCTGCTTCATGCCGGTGGGCACCCGCGGCGCGGTCAAGGGTGTGGCCTTCGACTGGCTGGAACGCTGGGGCTGCCGCGCCGTGCTGGCGAACACCTATCACCTGATGGTGCGGCCCGGCATCGAAACGCTCGCCGCGGCCGGCGGCCTGCACGCCTGGATGGGCTGGCGAGGTGCGATCCTGACCGACTCCGGCGGATTCCAGGTCATGAGCCTCGCCTCGCAGCGGCGGATCACCGAGGAGGGCGTGGAGTTCCGCCTTCCGGAGGACGGCAGCAAGCACTTCCTCACGCCCGAGCGGGCGGCGGATCTGCAGTCGCGCTTCGGCGTCGACATCGCGATGGTCCTGGACGTCTGCCCGCCCTTTCCCGCACAGCGCAAGGAAATCGAGCGGGCGGTGCGGCTCTCCGCGGCCTGGGCGGCGCGCTCGAAGGCGGCCTGGAACGGCCCGGGCATGCTCTTCGGCATCCTGCAGGGGGGCACGCACGAGGACCTGCGCCGCGGCGCCGCCCCGTCGCTGATCGCGCTGGACTTGCCGGGCTACGCGATCGGGGGCGTCGCGGTCGGCGAGGAGAAGAGCGCGATCCGCGAGATCACGCAGCTCTCGGCGGGACTGCTTCCGGCGGAGAAGCCGCGCTACCTGATGGGTGTGGGCACGCCGGCGGATCTGCTCTTTTCGGTTCGGTGCGGCGTCGACCTCTTCGACTGCGTCCTGCCGACCCGCAACGGACGCATGGGCCACGCTTACACGCGCGCGGGGGAGGTCACGATCAAGCATGAGCGCTTCAAGGAGGACCTGCGCCCTCTGGATCCTTCGTGCGCCTGCCCCGTCTGCGCCCGCCACAGCCGCGCGTACCTGCGAAATCTCTTCGTCCTGAAAGATTTCTCCGCGCCGATGCTCATCTCGATGCACAACGTCTTCTTCTACCTCGACTGGATGCGCACGATCCGCGAGGCGATCGCGGCCGGGACGCTGGCGAGCCTCGCGGCGCCGCCGGAGGAGAAGCTCGTGGAAGGCGCCTAGGCGCCCGGCGGCGCCGCCCCCTCCACCACGACCATCACTTCCTCGAGCGGCTTCTTCTCGATCACTGGGACCCTCGCGCCGTCCGCCGGGTAGCCCACGGGGATCAGCAGGAACGGCTTCTCGTGGGGTGGGCGACCCAGGATGCCGTTCAAGAAGCCCATCGGCGAAGGCGTGTGGGTGAGTGTCGCAAGCCCAGAGAGATGCAGGGCCACGAGCAGGAAGCCGCAGGCGATTCCGACGGACTCCGCCGCGTAGTAGTTCTTGCGCTTGCGGGCGGTCCCGTCGTCGACGCCTCCGGGCACGGGCGCCGGCTCGAAATCCATCTTGAAGACGGCAATCAGATAGGGCGCCGTCTCCAGAAACTGCTTGTGCCAGTCGGTGCCCAGCGGCGCCAGGGCCTCCAGCCACTCCTCGGGCATGCGGTTCTCGTAGCTCTCCTTTTCCTCTTTCTCGGCGGCGATCCGGATCTCGCGCTTGAGCGCCGGATCGGATACGACGACGAAGCGCCAGGGCTGACGGTTGGCCCCGGAGGGGGCCGAGGCGGCGGCGCGGATCGCGTTGCGGATCAGCTCGAACGGGACAGCCTCGGGGGAAAAGTCGCGCACGGTGCGACGGGTCTCGAGGCGACCGAGCAGCTCCTCGGACCTTCTCGCCGACGCTTCCGGAGCAAGACGATCGAAGCGCAGGGGTTCGAAGCGTGCCCTCATTCGGCGGATTTCATCACCAGGACGACCCGGGAAGGTCCGGATTCCGCGAGACGGAATCCGGACATCCCGATAGAGTCCCGCTTCATGAAAAGAAAGCTCCTGGCTCTGCTCGGGTTTGCCGCCGCCGCCGCTCTGGCAGCCACCGCCGCCGACACGGATCTCTCCGCGCGGGCGAAGCGCCTGCACGCGTCCTCGATCGTCGTCGACACTCACCTGGACCTGCCCTACCGGCTGGAGGACACCGGCTGGGTGGACATTGGGCAGCGCCAGACCACCGGGCACGTCGACGTGCCGCGGATGAAGGAGGGCGGGCTCACGCTCGGCTTCTTCGCGGCCTACGTCCCCGCCTCCTATGCCGAGAAGGGGGGCGCGGCAAAAAAGGCGCTGGAGCAGATCGAGCTGATCCACCGCCTCGCGGAGACCACGCCCGGACTCGTGTTCGCCGACTCGATCGAGGAAGTCCGCGCGGCCAAGAAGGCCGGCAAGATCGCGTTGACCATCGGCATCGAGGGGGGCCACGCGATCGAGGACAGCCTCGGCGCCATCGGCTCCTTCCGACGGCTGGGCGTGCGCTACATGACGCTGACGCATACCAACACGAACAACTGGGCGGACTCCTCCGGCTCGTTCTGGCGCCACGACTTCGATCCCGCGACGTACCGCAAGCACGGCGGCCTCTCGGATCTCGGGCGCGAGGTCGTGCGCGAGATGAACAGGGTCGGGATGATGGTGGATGTCTCCCACGTCTCCGACGAGACGATCGCGGACGTGCTCGAGGTCTCGGCCGCTCCGGTCTTCGCCTCGCACTCCTCCTGCCGGGCCCTCTCGAACATCCCGCGAAATCTGACCGACGACCAGATCCGCGAGATCGGACGGCGCGGCGGCATCGTGATGGTGAACATCTCGTCGTTCTTCCTGTCGCAGAAGTCCGCCGACGACTTCGTCGCCCAGCGCGAGGCGCTGCGGCCGAAGATCGCGGAGATGCTCGAGGCCGGAAAAGCGGATCCGGAGAAGGCGGCCGCCGCGGTCTCCAAGCTGCTCGACGACATCGCCTACGTGAAGGCCGACTGGACGGTGGCCGTCGATCACATCGAGCGGGTCCTGCGTGTGGGCGGACCCGGGTCCGCGGGCATCGGCAGCGACTTCGACGGCATCGAGGATCCTCCGCTGGGTCTCGAGGACATCTCGAAGCTGCCGAAGATCACGGAGGAGCTGCTTCGCCGCGGCCACTCCGAAGAGGAGGTGCGCGGGGTCCTCGGCGAGAGCTTCCTGAAGTTCTGGGAGCGGGTCGAGAGGGCGCGGGCGAAGGCGCCGGCACGGGCGCCGGGGTTCCCGTTCACGAAGCCGGGAGCGGTGCCCGCACCCTAGGGCATTCCGATAGGATCGCTTCCATGATCCAGACAGCCGTCTCTGTTCTGCAGACCGCGCCGACGGGCCAGCCCGGCGGAGGCCTCCTGGGCTTCCTGCCGATGATCTTCATCTTCGTCATCTTCTACTTCCTCCTGATTGCGCCGATGCGCAAGAAGCAGAAGAAGACTCAGGAGATGATCATGAAGCTCAAGAAGGGCGACGAGGTCATCACGGCCAGCGGCATCTTCGGCAAGATCTCGGCGATCGACGAGGAACGAGGGTTCCTGGTGCTCCAGATCTCGGACAACACGAAGGTCAAGATCCTCCGAAACGCGATCGCGGGCCTCGCCAACGAGCCGGAGGCGGCCGCGAACGCCGCCCCGCAGGGCTAATCCCCGGCTAAGGCTCCGGCGCGGAAGCACTTAGGGGTCTGCCGCACCGCTCTCGGCGGTCGTCACGACCCTGTGCCGTCGTTGCTGACAGGGCGGCGCCGCTTCCATTACACTCCACCGTCTTTTCTCGGGGAGCGCCGGCGCGAGCGACGCGCGGGCCTCGGAAGGAGCTTCCTTGTCGAAACGAGTCCGCTGGCGGGTCCTGCTGATCCTCGTCGTGCTGATCGGCGCCATCGCCGGCTTTCTCCTGACCGGATATCGCAACGCGAAAAAGGACTGGATCGGCGAGGGCAATCCGCCCTTGAAAGAAGCCGCGAAGCACGCGATCCGTCTCGGGCTCGATCTGCGCGGCGGGATCCACCTGGTTCTGCAGGTTCAGACCTCCGACGCGCTGAGGGCCGAGCGCGACGAGGCCGCGGAGCGCTTCACGGCCGAGCTGCGCAAGGAGGGGCTGGCGCCGACCCCGGTGCCGCCGCCCGGCGACGCCGCCTTCGCCGTGGCGATCCCCGCGGGCAGCGACGAATCCAAGATCAACGACTCCGTGCGGCGCATGCTCGGGACGGACTGGACGACCTCCGCGGCCGGCGGGACCTGGACCTTCCGGCTGACCGACCCGGCGCGGCGCGCGATCGCCGACACCGCGGTCTCGCAGGCCCTCGAGACGATCCGCAACCGCATCGACGAGTTCGGCGTCTCGGAGCCCATCATCGCGCGGCAGGGGGAGGACCGCATCCTCGTCCAGCTTCCGGGAATCGACGACCCCAAGCGCGTGAAGGACCTGATCAAGAACACGGCCTTCCTCGAGCTCAAGCTCGTCGAGGCCGGCCCGTCGAACAACCGGGGGGAGCTCGAGGCCCGGCTCACGCCCGATCTGGAGCTGCTCGAGGCGCGCCCGCAGCCCGGCCAGCGCGATTCGACCTACTACCTCGTGCGCAAGGCGGCCGTCATCACGGGGCGGGACATGAAGAACGCCCGGCCGGGACGGGGCGGGCAGTTCGGCGATCAGAACCACGTCAACTTCTTCCTGACGCCCGGGGGCGCGGCGAAGTTCGGCGAGGCCACGGCCGCCAACGTCAACCGCTTCCTGGCGATCGTGCTGGACAAGAAGGTGCAGTCGGCCCCGCGCATCAACTCGCGCATCGACGACACGGGCGTAATCGAGGGCTCCTTTTCGCCGGAGGAGGCGAACGACCTCGCCCTGGTGCTGCGGGCCGGGGCCCTGCCGGCCGGCCTCACGTACCTCGAGGAGCGGACGGTGGGTCCCTCGCTGGGCGCCGACTCGATCCGTAAGGGCATTCGAGCTTCCGTCCTGGGGGCCCTGCTCGTGTTCGTGGCCGTCGTCCTCTACTACCGCAACGCCGGCTGGAACGCCGTCATCGCGCTGATCTTGAACGGCATCCTGCTCGCGGCGGCGCTCTCGCTCTTCGGGGCGACGCTGACCCTGCCCGGCATCGCCGGCTTCATGCTGACCATCGGCATGGCCGTGGACTCCAACGTGCTCGTCTTCGAGAGGGTCCGGGAGGAGCTTCGTGCCGGCCGGGCGCCGCGGACCGCCATCGAGAACGGCTTCTCCAAGGCCTGGGCCACGATCGTGGACACCCACGCGACGGTCCTGCTCTCCGCCGTCTTCCTCTTCCAGTTCGGCACGGGACCGGTGCGCGGCTTCGCCGTGACGCTGATCCTGGGCCTCGTCATCTCCATGTTCACCGCCGTCTACGTCTCCCACACGATCTTCGATCTGGTGTACGGGCGACGTCAGCACATCGACGCCCTGTCGATCTGAGGATCACGATGGAACTGTTTCGCGAAACGCACTTCGACTTCCTCAAGTACCGCTGGCACGCCATCGTGGCGTCCTGGCTGCTGATCATCGCGGGCCTGATCGCGGTCTTCGTGAACAAAGGCCTGAAGTTCGGCATCGACTTCGCCGGCGGCACGCAGATCGCCCTGCGCTTCGCCCAACGCCCCGACGTCGACCGGCTGCGCGCGCTGCTCGAGCAGGCGGGGCTCGGGGAAACCGGCATCCAGCGCTACGAAGAGGAGAGCCGCAACCAGGTTCTGATCCGCGTGCAGCAGCAGGCCAAAGAGGGGGACGTGACCTCCCAGGTGCTCGACGCGCTGCGCCGCGGCCTGCAGGAGCCCATCGATCCCGCCAAGATCGACATCAACGCCGCCGGGCGCGACGTCCTCGCCAACCGGCTGTCGGCGGCGGACCCGGACGGACCGGCGGCGCGCGGCGAGACGCCGGCGGAGACCTATTACGCCCGCATCGCCCAGACGATCGTCGACCGCCGCGGCCAGCTCGGCGTCTTCTCCTCGCCGGCGGACGTCGACGCCACCACGGCGTCGCCGGCCGTGAAGTCCTGGATCAAGGCGAACGCCTACGCCGGGCCCTTCGTCATGCTCTCGGCCGAGAGCGTGGGCCCGCAGGTGGGCAAGGACTTGCGATCCAAGGCCCTCTGGGCCATCGGCGCCTCGATCTTCGGCATGCTCGTCTACATCGCGCTGCGCTTCCGCTCCCTGCCCTTCGGCGTGGGCGCCATCGTCGCGCTCGTGCACGACACGCTGATCACGGTGGGCCTGCTCGCGATCCTGGGCCGTGAGTTCAACCTCGTCGTGGTCGCGGCGCTGCTGACGCTGGTCGGCTACTCCGTCAACGACACCGTCGTGGTCTACGACCGCGTGCGCGAGAACCAGCGCTCGCCCAAGAAGGAGTCGCTCGACGCCGTCATCAACAAGTCCATCAACCAGACGCTCTCCCGGACGATCCTCACCGCCGGTGCGACCCTGCTCGTCTGCCTCGCGCTGTACTTTCTCGGCGGGGACGTCCTGAACACCTTCGCGCTGACTCTGATCATCGGCATCTTCATCGGCACGTACTCCTCGATCTACGTCGCGGCCTCCATCGTCTCGATCTGGAACGCCTGGAGCCGCAAGCGCGCGAAGGTCGCCGTGGTCCCCGTGCCGGCGGCCCCGACGGCGCCCGAGGCGAAGCGGAAATCGGGAAAGCGATAGCCGGTCGGGAACCGAGATCGGGAATCGGGAATCGGGAATCGGGAGTCGACAAAGGCAGACGGAGTTCTGTTTCCTCCTCCCGGCGATTCCCCATTACCAATTCCCGATTCCCGGAGCCAACCCACCTCACCCGGCCGTAGACTCTCTTCCCATGATCCGCTTCGAGGAGATCCTCGAGAAGGTCGAGGCCTACAACCCCGCGAGCGATCAGGAGCTCCTGAGGCGGGCCTACGTCTTCTCGGCGCTGGAGCACCGCGGCCAGGAGCGCCAGTCGGGGGAGCCCTACCTCGTCCACCCCCTGAACGTCGCCGCCATCCTCGCGGACCTGAAGGCCGACGACGTGTCGATCGTCGTCGGCCTGCTCCACGACGTCCTGGAGGACACGCTGACGACGAAGGCGTCGGTCGCGGGTCAGTTCGGCCAGGAGGTCGCCGACCTGGTCGACGGCCTCACGAAGATCAGCCGCTTCTCCTACGTCTCGCGGGAGGAGGCCCAGGCCGAGACCTTCCGCAAGATGATCCTCGCGATGGTCTCGGACGTCCGCGTCGTGCTCGTAAAGCTCGCGGATCGCCTCCACAACATGCGCACGCTGGGGCACCTGCCCGAGGCCCGGCGCCAGGAGATCGCCCGCGAGACCCTGGACATCTACGCGCCCATCGCCAACCGGCTGGGAATCGGAGAGCTCAAGGGGGAGCTGGAGGACCTTTCCTTCAAGCACCTCGATGCCGACGAATACGAGCGG
>DATBIJ010000100.1:0-4329 GCA_036557025.1 Thermoanaerobaculia bacterium
CGGGGAACGGACCCAGCGCCGCGAGCGTCTCGAGCGCCTGGGTCTCGGCGTCCCTGGTGAGCCCCGCGCGGCGGCGCGAGAGCCAGAGGGCCGCCGCAATGCCCCAGGCGACGGCCTCGCCGTGGCGCAGCGCCCCGGGGCCCGATGCCGCCTCGAACGCGTGTCCCAGCGTGTGGCCGAAGTTGAGCAGACGCCGGCGGTCGCCCTCGCGGGGATCCGAGGAGACGATCTGCGCCTTGGCGGCGACCGAGTCGATCAGGAGCGGCAGCAGCGCGGACTCGTCGCGCTCCAGGAGTCCGGAGATCCGAACGCGTGCCCGCGCCGAGGCATCGGCGTCCGTGACCCAGACGGTCTTGAAGGCCTCCACGAGGCCGGCGCGCCAGTCGCGGTCGGAGAGCCCTCGCGCGGCGCCGGGATCGATCAGGATGCGTCGCGGCGGGTGGAAAGCCCCGATCAGGTTCTTCCCGCGCGGATGATTGACGCCGGTCTTCCCTCCGATGGCGGCGTCGGCCATCGCCGCGGTCGTCGTCGGGATCGCGTTCCAGGCGACGCCGCGCAGCAGGATCGCCGCCGCGAAGCCCGCCATGTCCGTCACGACCCCGCCGCCGACGGCCACGAGGGCGTCGTCGCGGCGCAGGCCGGCCGAGAGCGCGGCGTCGCAGATCATGGCGGCACCCGCGAGGCTCTTGGCGCCTTCGGTGTCCTCGACCGCGATGTCCGCCGCGACGCGGCCGGCCAGCGCGGCGCCGACCTGCAGCGCCGCCGGCCCCGCCCCTTCCGAGAACACGAGGAAAAAGCGGCCGGATTCCGACTCGAGATGGTCCGCGGCCTTCTCGATGAGACCCGTTCCGAGCAGGGCCACGCTGCGGGTCCCCGCCTCGCCGATCTCGATGCGCACCGGCGCCGGGGAGGTCACGATTTCTGCGGCCGCTCCGGGGTGATGTGGAGGGCCTTCCACTGGTCCTCGGGAACTTCCGAGGGTGCCCGCATCATCAGGTCGAGACCGGAAGTCGTCTTGGGAAACGCGATGATCTCGCGCAGCGAGGCCGCCCCGGCCGCCAGCGCGCAGATCCGGTCCAGCCCCAACGCGATGCCGCCGTGGGGAGGCGCGCCATAGCGAAAGGCCTCCAGCAGGAAGCCGAAGCGCTCGCGCCCCTCCGCCTCCGAGATCCCCAGAAGGCGGAAGATGCGCTCCTGGACGTCGGCGCGATGGATGCGGATCGACCCGCTGCCGAGCTCCCATCCGTTGCACACGACGTCGTAGGCGAGCGCCCGAACCGAGCCGGGGTCGCTCTCCAGCTTCGCCAGATCCTCCGCCCGCGGCGCGGTGAAGGGATGGTTCATCGGGTACCAGCCGCCGCTCTCGGCGTCCTTGCCGACCAGCGGGAACTCCGTGACCCACGCGAACGCCCACTTCGACGGGTCGATCAGCGACAGCTCGCGCCCCAGCGTGTTCCGCAGCGCGCCCAACGCCAGCGCGCCGGGCTCGCGCGGACCCGCAACCAGCAGCAGCAGGTCGCCCTCGCCGAGGCCGGCGCGCTCCAGGATCCTCTCGAAGACGGCGGGCGCGATGCCCTTCTTCGCCGGCGAGGAGACCTCCCCCGCCGCGCGCTTGATCCAGAGCAGTCCCGCGGCTCCGTGCGTCTTCGCCTCGGCCGTCAGGTCGTCGAGCCGCTTGCGGGAGAGCGACGCCGCTCCGGGAACCCGAAGACCCCGCACCGCGCCGCCGGAGGAGAGCGCCGACTCCATCGGCGCGAAGCCGCTGCCGGCCGCGGCTTCCGAGAGATCCGCCAGCGGCAGACCGAAGCGCAAATCCGGGCGGTCCGTCCCGTAGGTCTCGATCGCGTCGCGGTACGTGAGCCTCGGAAAGGGGCGCGCCGCCTCCACGCCGATCGCCGAGAAGGCCGCCGCCAGGAAGGCCTCGACGACGGCGAAAACGGCCTCCTCGGTCGGGAAGGACATCTCCAGGTCGATCTGGGTGAACTCGTACTGTCGGTCGGCGCGCAAATCCTCGTCGCGGAAGCATCGGGCGATCTGGAAGTAGCGGTCCAGCCCCGCGACCATGAGCAGCTGCTTGAAGATCTGCGGCGACTGCGGCAGCGCATAGACGCGGCCGGGGTGCAGGCGGGAGGGCACGAGGAAGTCCCGGGCCCCCTCCGGCGTCGACCGCGTCAGCATCGGCGTCTCGACCTCGACGAATCCCTGCTCGCGCAGCGATTTGCGGATGCGGAAGGTGATCTCGTCGCGCAGCAGGAGGTTCTTCTGCATCGCGGGCCGGCGCAGATCGAGGTAGCGGTACTGCAGGCGCAGCTCCTCGGTCGCGTTGGTGCGGTCCTCGACGAGGAAGGGCGGCGTGTCGGCGCGCCCCAGGAACTCCACCCGCGACGCGACGATCTCGACCTCGCCGGTTTCGATCGCGGCGGTCTTCTGGGCGGCGTCGCGAAGCACGACCTCACCCTCGATCTCGACGACGTCTTCCAGGCGGGCCGTCGCCGCGGATTCCACCGCGGCCTTGGGACACCGCGCCGCGTCGAACACGACCTGGCAGAGGCCGCTGCGGTCCCGGACCATCAGGAAGATCAGCTCGCCCAGGTCGCGACGCCGGGCGACCCAGCCCTGCAGCAGGACCTTGCGTCCCGCGTCCGCGGCGCGCAGCGTCCCGGCCGGCTGCCGGGTCACGGTCGGGCCTCCCCGGCGAGCCGCGCGGGAAGCTCGCGGCGCGGCAGCGTCTCCTGCGATCCCGATGCGAGCGACTTGAGCGTCACCGTTCCCTCGGCGCGCTCGCGCTCGCCCACGAGCACCGCGAAGAGGCGCGATCGGTCCAGCCCGCGATTCTCCGCTTCGGCGAGGAGGTTGTTCGCCCGCGAGAGCCCCTTGCGAAAGCCGCGTGCGGTCAGGTCGAGCTCGACGGTGCCTTCGAAGCGGCCCCGGATCTCCTCGGAAAGACGCAGGGCCTCGGGCACGTCGTCGGGCGCGCCCGGAAGCACCAGCACCATGCCCCGCGGCGCGGGGCGGAACGGCGCGACGGAGAGCAGTCGGTCCTCACCGATCGCGAATCCGATCGCGGGCAGGGCCGGTCCGCCGAGGTGCTCGACCAAATTGTCGTAGCGGCCGCCGCCCAGCAGCGCGTCCTGCGCGCCGAGATCCTGCGACACGACCTCGAAGACCGTGCGCGTGTAGTAGTCCAGACCCCGCACGAGCTCCGGCGCGTCCCGGAACGGGATGCCGGCGGCCGCGAGCAGCTCCTGGACCTCCGCGTGGTGACGGCGCGACGCTTCGTCGAGAAAATCCGACGGGCGCGGGGCCCCTTCCAGGGCGCGCCGGACGTCCGGATCCTTCGAGTCGAAGAGGCGCAGGGGGTTCTCCTCCAGCCGACGGCGGTCTTCGTCGGTCAAGGCGGCCGCCTTCGGCGCGAGATGGCGGCGCAGCGCCTCGCCGAAGGCTCCGCGGGTCTCGCGGGTGCCGACCGTGTTCAGGCTGACCGAGAGCGCGGAGAACCCGAGCGCTCGAAGAAACGCGAAGAGCATCGCGAGCAGCTCCGCCTCGGCCGCGGGACCCGCAACCCCGAAGAGCTCGGCGCCGATCTGCCGAAACTCCCGGTAGCGCCCCGCCTGCGGCCGCTCGTAGCGGAACTGGGGTCCGAAGTAGAAGAGCCGCAGCGGCATCGTCCCCGTCGCGAGGCCCTGCTCGACGATCGCGCGCACGACCCCGGCGGTGTTCTCGGGCCGAAGCGTCAGCGAGCGGCCTTTGCGGTCGGAGAAGGTGTACATCTCCTTGTGGACGATGTCGGTCGTCTCCCCGACCGACCGCGCGAAGAGCGCGGTGTCCTCGAGCACGGGCGTGCGGATCTCGTCGTAGCCGCGCGCGCGGAAGATCCGCCGCGCGAGCTCCTCCGCGGCCGCCCATCGCTCGCTCTCGGGCGGAAGGTGGTCGCGGGTTCCCTTGACGGCCTGGAAGCGCGCCTTCATCGCGCCTGCGCCCACGAGCCGTCGATCTTGAAGTACTCCTGCTTGTAGCCCAGGTAGTTGCGGTGGTAGTGGCGCAGGTCGACGACCTCGGCCTCGGAGAGAATGCGGACCTGCCGGGCGGGCACGCCGAGCCAGAGCGTGCGCGCCGGGACGACGGTCCGCGGCGCCACGAGCGCCCCGGCGCCGATGAACGAGGACTCGCCGATGTCCGCCGCGTCGAGCACGGTCGCCCGGATCCCGATCAGCGCGCCGGTCCGCACGGTCGCGCCGTGGACGATCGCGCCATGGCCGAGCGTGACCTCCTCCTCGAGGATCGTGGGGTGGGTGCCCTGCGTGACGTGGATTGCGCAGTTGTCCTGGA
>DATBIJ010000101.1:0-3258 GCA_036557025.1 Thermoanaerobaculia bacterium
TCGGGGAAGGCCGCCAGCACCGCGCGGCCGGTCTCCGGCGCCGGGATCTGCGTCTGGAACGCGAAGGCGTCGTCGAGGAACACCGCCGTCTCCGCGGGCATCCCGGCCGTCACGGGATGGTCCGGGCGAACCGAGACGCGCACGAGCGAGCCGGGGCAGGAGAACTCCTCGCTCCGCGATCCGGCCACCGCGTTGCGCACGGGCAGCGCGAGCTCGTCGATCACGTAGGCGGTGGAGTTCGCGAAGGCGATCAGCGTTCCGCCCTGCTCGACGAACTGCTTCAGCGCCGCCGAGCCCTCCTTCTCGAGGCCGCCCTTGAACTCCGGCGGCAGCTCGGCGAAGTAGGGGGATCCGCGCTCCGGCCGCCGCGGGCGGCCGGTCGCGATGACCTCCTTCTCGACGTCGGGCAGGATGATCGCGTCCCAGTTCTTGGCGAGCTCCCCGGCGCGGATCGCGGCGTTGTCGAGGCTCTTCGGCTCGAAGCCGTACTGCTCGAGGAGCCAGCGCGTCCAGCCCTCGTCCATCGAGGCGGCCCACGGCTTGTAGATCGCGACGCGGGGACGGGAGACGCTGCGCGTGCCGGGCGGCAGTGCGGACGCGCCGCCGATCCGGAGGCCGAGCGTGTCGATCTCCGGCCAGAGGGTCGCGAGCCTCTTCGTGTCGAGCAGCGCTGCGCCGTTGGGCGCCGCGGAGACGGGGATCCCGGCCTTCAGGGCGGCATTGATCGCGCGGGCGCTCTCCGGGCTCGGGGAAATCTCCGTCAGCGGGGTGGAGGAGACGAGCGCCGCCGAGGAGCGGACGATCGCGTCGCTGGCGGTCCGCGTGCCGTCGGGCAGCTCCGCCCGATCGACCCGCACACCCATCATCAGCGGCAGCGTCCAAGTCGCGATGTCGTAGGGCTGCAGGATGTCGGCCCCGGACTGGAGACGCACCTCGGGATAGCGCTGCGGCTCGAGCATCTCGACGACGAAGCGGCTGTAGGGCTGGGCGAGCGGAATCCAGAAGTCCCCGTTCTCCGCGACGCGCACCTCGACGCCGTGCTCCGCGAGCAGCGCCGTCATCCGCCGCGCGGTCGCGGGATCGCGCTGGGACATCGGGATCCGGTAGGCGTCTTTGGCGCCGAACGCGGCGACCGCCGCGCGCGCCCGTGTCAGCAGGTTGCGCAGGAAGTCCTCGCGCCGCTCCGCGACGATCTCCAGCAGCGCGTCCGAGGCGATGCGCTCGTAGTCCATGACGTCGCGCATCCGCCACCATCCGCCCTTCCAGGGGTTCGGGAAGTTTGCCTGCGCCTTGTAGTCGACGAGGCCCTTGCTGCCGCCGGAGAGCTCCGTCGGATCGACGTAGACCGGCGTGGCCATGCGCGCCGAGGCGATCTCGAGCAGAAGCCCGGTGATGTTCTTCCACCAGCCGGTGTTGCGCGTGCCGCCGAGCCAGTACGCGTCGAAAGAGTAGCCGGAGATCAGGCCCGCCTTGCCGGCCTGCTCGAGGCGGAAGGCCATGTTCGTGCCGATGAGGTTCGCCTCGCGCCAGATCAGCGGATGGACGTCCGGATCCATCGGATCGGCGAAGGGTGGGATGAACATCCGCGGGCCGGCCGTCCCCATCTGGTGCTCGTCCACGAACACCTGGGGGAAGTACTCCTGGTAGATCGCCCGCGACAACGCGCGCGTCTCCTTCTGCGTCAGCATGAACCAGTCGCGGTTGTTGTCGTGGCCGACGTAGTGGTGGTACAGCTTCGGCATCCGGCCGCCCTCGAGCGGCGTGCCGAGGTACTTGCGATACCACTCCGTCTCCATGATCTGGCCGTCGGGGTTCAGGGACGGAACCAGCATCAGCACGACCTCGGAGAGCCGTCGCAGGGTCGCCGGGTCCTCGGACGTCGCGAGCGCGTGCGCCCACTCCATCGCCATCTGCGTCGAGGCGATCTCGGTCGAGTGGATGTTGCAGGTCACCAGCACGAAGACGCGGCCGCGCTCCACCAGGTCGTCCACCTCGGCGGCGGACAGCCCGCGCGGGTCGGCGAGGCGCCGGGCGTCCGCCTTGATCTGAGCGATGTTGCCCAGGTTCTCCGGAGAGGAGATCAGCAGCATCAGCATGTCTTCGCCCAGCGTCGTCTTGCCGAGCGAGACGACTCGCAGGCGCGGCGAGGCCTTCTCCAGCGCCCGGAAGTAGGAGGTCATCTGGCGGTAGTCGGCGAGCTTTCGGTCCGCGCCGACCTCGAAGCCGAGGAACTCCGATGGCGAGGGGGCCTTCTGGGCCGCGAGCGGCAGGGCGGCGGAGAGAAGGAGCACACCAAGAGCCGTCGATCGCATCGCGGGGGTCCCTCCCGGCGCGAAGTCTACAGGGTCGCCGCGCGGCGAGGCGTCATGATCGAATCGGGGCGTGGGCACACGGGCGCGGGTTGACTGGCGCGAGACCTTCCGGGTCTGGGGATTCGGGGCGGCGAAGGTCCCGCTGATCCTCTTCGTGCGGCCGCGGGTGCTGGAGCTGTCCGACGCGCGGTGCGTCGTGCGCGTCCCCCTGCGATATCGCACGCGGAATCACCTGGGCTCGATGTACTTCGGAACGATCTGCGTCGGCGCCGATGTCGCCGGTGGCCTGATGGCAATGCGCGAGATCGAGCGCTCCGGCGAGCGCCTCTCCCTGATCTTCGGAGACGTGAAGGGGGAGTTCCTGAAACGCGTCGAGTCGGACGCCTTGTTCGAGTGCGCCGACGGCCCCGCCGTCCGGGAGCTGATCGCCCGCGCGCGTCAGAGCGGCGAGCGCGAGAGCCTGCCCGTGACCATCACGGTGACCGTGCCCGACAAGCTCGGCGAGGAGCCTGCCGCGCGGTTCGTACTGAACTTGTCGGTGAAGAGAAAGTGAGGGTCAGGCCGGGCTATTTCTCGAAGTAGCCGTGGAGCGTACGGAGGGCGTTGCGGTCGAGCTTGCGGCGGCGCAGAGACTCGCGCAGAAGGGTGAGGGCCGCAAATCCTTCCGGGACCATCTTTTCCTCGTCGATGATCGGCAGGGCGGCGCGAACCTCCCACTCGGCTTGGGCGTCGAGGCCGGACTGCAGCAGCACATCCGCCAGGACGAGATGGATTGCGGCTAGGTCGCCTCGCACACCGACGATCTCGCATTCCTGCTTCGCTTCTCGGTATGCGCTGATGGCGTCCGAGACACGCCCCTCTTCACGGAGGATGTCCCCGACGAACCATCGCAGCTTGGGCAGGTGCACGCGGTTTCCGACGGCAGTGAAGAGTGAAAGCGCACGCT
>DATBIJ010000102.1:0-4170 GCA_036557025.1 Thermoanaerobaculia bacterium
CCCGGCCGCGGGGGAGAGAAAGTCCATCGACGCCTCGATGCTCGTGACCCCGGACGGCACCTCGATCTCGAAGACGAACATGTCCGTCGAGTCGCGCCGCCAGGGGATCGTGCGGCCGGCCGACTGGATCTTCAGCCCGGCCACGTCGGCGATCGGCCCCGTCGGCCCGTGCTCCCCGGGGAGCCACTTCGGGTAGAAGAGCCGCATCTTGCCCGGGACGGCGGGCATCGTGATCTTCGAATGCAAGATCTTGCGCGGCGCCTCCCGCGCATCGACCTCGAGCCGGATCCCTCCCGTGGACTGTCCCTCGGCGTTGCTGCTCATGAGAGCCAGACACACTCCTGCGGCCAGCAGGCCCGCGCGCCATCGAGCCATTCGGGCACCCTCCCTAAATTGTCGCGAGCTTATCCGATCGGGTGGGACACAAAAAAACAGGGCCGCGTGGCGCGGCCCTGCTCGTCGTCGAAGGGAGACGTTGCTTAGTTCGTCGGGCCAGCCTCGGGCGTGTCGGCGGCCGACCAGCGCAGGCGCCCCTCCGAGAGGGTCGCGCCGCGCAGCGTCACGGCGAGGGCCTGGCCCAGGGTGTCGACCGGCGTGACCTCGAGCGACTCGCGGACTTCCTGGGGCAGATCTTCCAGGTCCGGCGCATTTCCCTTCGGCAGCACGACGTGGGTGATGCCGGCGCGCACGGCGCCCAGCACCTTCTCCTTGAGCCCGCCGATCGGAAGCACGCGGCCGGAGAGGGTGATCTCGCCGGTCATGGCGACATCGTTGCGCACGGGGCGCTTCGAGAGCGCCGAGACGACGGCGGAGGCCATCGCGATTCCGGCCGAGGGCCCGTCCTTGGGGATGGCACCCGCCGGCACGTGGATGTGCAAGTCGCGCTCGAAGTCCGCGTCCTCGATGCCGAGCATGGCGGCGTGCGATCGCGCAAAGGTCCACGCGGCGCGCGCCGACTCCTTCATGACATCGCCGAGCTGGCCGGTCAGGATCAGGTTGCCCTTCCCCTTCATCGGCGAGGCCTCGACGAACATGATGTCGCCGCCGGCCGGCGTGTAGTACATGCCGGTCGCGATGCCGACCTGGTCTTCGCGCGACATCTTCTCGGGATGGACGCGCGGCCGCCCGAGCAGCGCGCGCACCTCGTCCGGAGTCACGGTCTGGCGCTCGATCTCCCGGCCGGCGATCCGCCGGGCGACCTTGCGCGCCAGCTTGCCGAGCTCGCGCTCGAGCTGCCGCACGCCGGCCTCGCGGGTATAGCTCGCGATGATCTCGACCAGGGCCGGCTCGCCCACCTCGATCTGTCCGGGCTCCAGCCCGTTGTCGGCGATCTGTCGCGGCACGAGATAGCTCTTCGCGATCTGCAGCTTCTCCGCCTCGGTGTACCCGGCGAACTCCACGACCTCCATGCGGTCGAGCAGCGGGCCGGGAATCGACTGGAGGAAGTTCGCCGTCGCGATGAACAAGACCTGCGAGAGATCGAACGGCACGCCGAGGTAGTGATCGGTGAAGGTGTCGTTCTGCGCGGGGTCGAGGACCTCGAGCAGCGCGCTCGCCGGGTCTCCCTGAAAGGAGACGCCGAGCTTGTCGACCTCGTCGAGCAGGAACACGGGGTTCTTCGTGCCGGCCTGCTTCATGCCCTGCAGGATCCGGCCCGGCATCGCCCCGATGTAGGTGCGGCGGTGGCCGCGGATGTCGGCCTCGTCGCGCGCGCCGCCGAGCGAGATGCGGACGTACTTGCGTCCCATCGCGCGCGCAATGGACTTCGCGATCGAGGTCTTGCCCACGCCCGGCGGCCCGACGAAGAGCAGGATCCGCCCCTGACGGCGGCGCCGCTCGGACTCCGGCTTCTCCTCCGGGTTGTCCGTCGTCTCGACCTGGTGCGGCGCGGCTTGCGCCGCCTCGCGCGCGACCGTGAGCTGGCGCACGGCGAGGAACTCGAGGATCCGGTCCTTGACGTCCTTCAGCCCGTAGTGGTCCTCGTCGAGGATCCGTCCGGCCTCCGGCACGTCGAGCTTTTCCTCGCTCGCCGCGTTCCAGGGCAGCTCCGCGATCCACTCGAGATAAGTGCGGATGACCTGCGACTCCATCGATTCGCGGCCGGCGCGCGTGAGGCGCGCCCACTCGCGGTCGACTTCCTTGCGGGCCTCCTCGGGAAGATCCAGCGCGTCGAGCTTCTTGCGCAGGGCCTGCAGGGCCTCGTCGCCGGAGCCCTCGCCTTCGCCGAGCTCGTTCTGGATCGCCTTGAGCTGCTCGCGCAGGTACATCTCGCGCTGGCGTCCGCCCAGCTCTTCCTTGACCTTCTCCTGGATGTCCTCCTGCGCGGAGAGAACGTCGATCTGGCGCTGGACGTGGAGCAGGGCCCGGCGCAGGCGGTCCTCGACCGACAGTGTCTCGAGCAGGATCTGCCGCTCCGGGACCGGGATGTCGATGTATCCCGAGACGAGGTCGGCCAGCCGGCCCGGATCGTCGACCTGCTCGAGGATCTGGTTCACGGCCTCCTCGGGCAAGCCCATCTTCTTGCCGAGCTCCCCAGCGCGCTCGCGCGCCTCCCGGTGCAGGGCGACGAAGGCGGGGTCCCGCGGGTCGATCGGCTTCATCTCGACGGCTTCCTGGACGATGGCCTCCAGGTAGCCCTTGTGCGGCGCGATGCGCAGCGCGATGCCGCGCGAGCGGCCCTCCAGCAGAAGGCGCGTCGCGCCGATGCCGCGCTGAAGCGACCCGAGCGTGGCGACGGTGCCGATCGTGTAGAGCCCTTCCGGCGTGACGTCTTCCTGCTCGTTTCGCTGGCTGACCGCGAAGACGAGCTTCTCCGGCGTCGCCAGGGCGGCCTCGATGGCGCGCAGGGTGCCGGGACGGCCGGCCGAGATCGGCAGGCTGACGCCCGGGAACAGAACGGCGTTCCTCATCGGGACGACCGGCAGGTGGCGGGTTTCCATGGGGTTTGGTTCCTCTCCCTCCCGTGTCTTTTCCGATGGCCGCAACCGGCGGCTCCGGATGACACGGACGAAGCAAAATACGCGCCGCCAAGGCTTTGCGATTCCGAGGCCCTGCGGCACCTGGGCGGAGGAAGAACGTCCTGGCGCTGAAGGAATTCCGGCGGCTCGGCGAAGCGGGCGCCGGCGGTGTCTAGAGGCCGAGAAGGGCGAGCTCGTCCAGGAGGTTGGCGATCCGGGGGTGGGCGGCCAGCTCTTCGTAGAGCCAGGAATGGCGCTCGCGGATCTCGGTCATGTGGCGGCGGCCCGCCTCCGAGTCTTTTCCCGCGACGGCTTCCCGCAGTCGGTCCAGCCATTTGCGGGCTTCGTCATCGATTCGGTCGCCGAGAGACTCGTGAAGCTCTCCGAACGAGTTTCGAACGCGGGTCTCGTGGTCGTCGTCGGGTTTTCGATCGCCGGGGGTGGCCATGACCGGAGCCTAGCAAAGCGCGGAGTCTCGATTTGCCCCCCCTTGGTTCCCCCATCGAAAAAAGCCGCTCTCATCCCGCTCCGGAGGCCTAGAATCCCCGTCGCCTTTCCAACAGTCCCTTCTTTCAACCAGGAGGTGGGTAGTGGATCGACGAAGCTTCGTCGGAATCTACCGGCGCAGCCGCTACGCGTGTGTCGCGTTCGGCCTCGCCACGGCGTTGACGCTCGGGTTCTCCGCGAGCGCCGGCGCCGATGACATCGCGTGCCACGGATCGGAGAAGCCGGCCGTCAAGGCTCCTTCGCCCGAGGCGGTCGCCGCGGCGCTCGCCAGAGTCCGAGTGATCGATGCCCCGATGGCCCTCTGCCCCGCGATCGATGACCCGGATGGTGCGGGCGGTCTGGTCGCGTCGGTCGATCCCGCGACGGGAGCCCTTCGCCAGCCGACGGCGGAAGAGATGCGCGGCCTGCGGCCGGATCGCTCTCGCGCCGAGAAGCACGCGGGGACCGCGAAATCGTCGGAGCCGATCGCTCTTCCGGGCGGAGGCGTCGCGATGGAAGTTCCTGAGGAGCTGCTGAACGACGTCGTCGCCGGAATCGGCGCCGACGGAATGGTCGTGCTCCACTGCGGAACACGAGCCGAGCGGGCGGGGAAGACTCCGGTGGCGGTCTCCAGGACCCCGGAGGTGAAATAGCCATGAGCCGCACATCCCGACTTCTCGTCCTCGTGCTGGCCCTCGTCCTCCCCGCGGCTGCGGCAATGGCCGAC
>DATBIJ010000103.1:0-6925 GCA_036557025.1 Thermoanaerobaculia bacterium
GCTCTCGGCGGCGGCTCGCGAGCAGGATCGCTACCTGGACCGGATCGTCGTGCGGGACGGGGCCCGCGTGCACATCCTTCCGGTCGAGAAGCTCGACTATGCCGAGGCGCAGGACGACTACATCGGCTTGAAGAGCGAGGGGAAGACCTATCTGAAGGCGCAGACGCTCGCCTCGCTCGCGGCGGCGCTCGACCCGAAGCGGTTCCTGCGCGTGCACCGCTCCTACGTCCTCAACCTCGACCGGCTGGCGCGCCTGGAGCTCTACGCCAAGAACAGCCACGTCGCGGTGCTGCGCGACGGCGTGAAGATCCCGATCTCGCGCGAGGGCCATGCGCGCCTGCGCGAGATCCTCGGAGAGTAGACTCTTCCCGTGAACGACGCGGCCGGCGTTCCTCCGGTGACCGGGATGGTCCTGCCCGGCTCGGCCCAGACGGCGCCGGCGCCCGCGCCGATGCCCGCGCCCGCCGCCGCGGCACCGCGCCCGGCGTTCGACCCGGTGCCGACGGTCGCCTGGGCCGGCTTCTGGCGCCGGTTCTGGGCGTACTGGATCGACGGCTTCCTCTCCTGGTTCCTGGGCCTCTTCCTGACCGTGATCGTGCGCCTGTCCGCGGGCGTCTCGATCTGGCCGCTCTGGAAGGAGAGCGCTCAATCCACGCCGATGCTCGCCGTCATGGAGATCGTCGTCGGCCTCGTCTTCTGGCTCGTCTACTTCGCCGGCTTCGAGAGCTCGGAGCGGCAGGCGACGCCGGGCAAGAGCGTCCTGAGCCTGAAGGTCACGGATCTCTCCGGCCGGCGCATCGGCTTCGGCCGCGCGGTCGGGCGCCGCTTCGCGACCATCCTCTCCGCGCTGACGCTGGGCATCGGCTTCGCGATGGCGGGCTTCACCCGCCGCCGCCAGGCCCTCCACGACATGATCGCGGGGACCCTGGTGATCCGCGTGCCGAAGAGCTAGGGGAGCCCCGACCGCCCCGTCATCGCCCGGCGACCCTGACGCCGGCCCCGCAAAGATAGACGGGGAACTCGCGGACGCCGTCGAGCCCGATGAGCTTCTCGATCGCGGAATCCTGGAGCGTGTCGCCGACGAAGGAGCCGAGTCCGCGGGAGGTCGCCAGGAGGCAGAAGGTCTGAGCCAGATGGCCTGCCTCGAGCCAGAGGACGCGGTAAGCGGACTCGATCTGATACTTCCAGAGCGTGCGCTCGAAGACGGCGGTCATGATGCAGAGGAAGGAGGCCTTCCCGACCCAGCCCTGACCCGAAGCGGCCTGCACGGCCGCCCTTCGCATCGGCCCCGCCTTCAGCCGCCGCAGCTCGCCCGCGTCGACCCCGTAGTGGTAGAGGCCGGGCGCAAGCCCGCGGACGTTCCACGCGAGGACGTAGCACTCGATCGGATGGAGCGCCCCCGCCGAGGGGCTCGTCTTGGTCGTCATCTTGCCCAGGTGTCGGGTCTCGATCTCGCCGGTCTTGCCCCAGGTCCCGCGCAGGAGCGCGGCAAGGTCCTCGAGGAGGACGGGCTGCCGCGCAAACTCCCGCGTCGTCCGGCGCGCGCGCAGGATCTCCTCGAAGTGGGACGCGGCGGCCGAGCGGGGCGGTCCTTTCGGCAGCGCCACGCGGGGCGCCGCGGGGTAGCGCTTGAACCGAGGTGGCCGGCGCCGTGTCACGACGCGCTGGAGCAGGTATCGGTCGATCTGGGCCGGGCGGACGATGTAGCGCGGGTCGCGGCTGGCGACGTGATACTGCGCCGAGGCGAGATTCTGCTTCCAGGTCGCGAGCCGCGACAGACGCCGGCGCCCTTCTTTTTCCGGCAGCAGCAGCCTGATCGCCGCGAGCCGACGGATGCTCCGAAGAATCGACGCGCGCTCGTACCCGGGAAGCAGGTCCGCCGCCCCGGCGGCCGTGCGGGGCTTGCCGAAGAGATCG
Organism: Thermoanaerobaculia bacterium; assembly: GCA_036557025.1. Taxonomy (GTDB): domain Bacteria; phylum Acidobacteriota; class Thermoanaerobaculia; order UBA5066; family Gp7-AA6; genus DATBIJ01. The sequence goes on from DATBIJ010000103.1 coordinate 1,918, forward strand.
AGCAACGACACGATCTCCGGCGAAGAACGAATCGTCCGCTGCCCGGCGAGATCCTTGACGAACAGACGCCCCGCCTCCCAGCCGACGAGAATGTCCGGGCTGCGGAGGAGCCGGTTCAAGTCGGGGGGAGCGCTACTTGCGCTTCGGGGCGAGCGCCGGCTTCCCGGCCTTGATGCCGTCCGTCGCGCACGAGTCCTTCTTGGGGGCGCCCGGACGACGATCGACGGTCATCTTGAGCTTGAGCTTCTTCATGAGGCTCCCTCCTTGTGTCGACAGAAAACTATCTCAGGCCCGAAACGGAGTACATCTGCGAGGAATAGACGTTGAGAGAGTAAACCACGATCGAGCCCTCGGGATCGACGCTGGCGTCGATCAGCTCGGCATAGCCGAGCGACTTCGGCACCGGGAGGGTTTCTTCGCGAAGGACCCGGCCACTGGTGGCGTCGAGGGTGAAGAACTTGCGATCGGCGCCAACGGCGAAGAGGCGCTCGCCGCTCGAGTCGAACCGGGCGTACCAGAGCCGCTTGCCGGCGGGATGCTCGAAGATCTTGCGGCCCGGGCCGCCCTCCATCGGGTAGACGAAAAGCGCAGGCCCCCCTTCGCAAACGAAGGACTGGAGCGAGGGACTCGGTCGAGGCAGAGCGCAGTCCGGTGCGCCAAGCGCCCGCAGCTCGCTCCCGTCGGTTCGGATCGTCCAGACCTGCGGCTTGCCCTCCCGCGTCCCCACGAAGAGGATCCTGTCGGGGCCGGCGAACGTCGGCTCTTCCGCGGACAAGTTCGGCGTCGGAAGCGGCTGGCTGTCTCCCGCCCCCACGGGGAAGAGCACGAGCTGCCCGTTGTCCTCGGCGTCTTGCGAGATCCCGACGATCCGGCGGGCATCCGGGGAGAATCGGCCCGGCTCCCAGGATCCGAGCCTCACGGCCTCTCCGCCGTCGATCGGGCGAATCCAGGTCCCCCACGTCTTCGTCGTCGGACCCCGGTCGAAGAACAGGACCGTCTTGCCGTCGGGAGAGACGTCCGTCACCCGCGTGTAGTCGAGCCAGGACATGTCGCGAGGCTGGCCATTCTTGAAGACGATGAGAGCCCCCCGCAGCTTGGCGGACGTGAACAGGGCCCGCCCGGAACCGGGCTGGATGCTCTGCAGGATGAACTGATCGGGAAACGAATCGATCACGCGCAGACGGCCCGAGGGACGGACGGCCTTGAGGACGCCGTGCCCGCTCTCGGTCGTGGTGAACCAGACCTCGCCGGTTCGGTCGTTCCAGTCGAGTCCGAGCGAGGGCTGGAGCCCTGTCAGGACCCTTCGCGCGCCCCCCTCCCGAGCGGCGATCTGGACCTCTCCGGTCGTCGCCTGCACGTCGGGGTGATGGATGAAGGCGATCCAGGCGTCGTCGGGAGAAAAGCGGACGGAAGAGATCGAGCCTCGCGTGCGAAAGAGCTCCTTCGCATTCCCGCCTTCCGCGTCCCTGAGCTCGAGCACGCGCTCGCCGCCGGCGTTTCGCACGGCGGCGAGGAGCTCGCCGCTCCGCGACCAGTCGGCCCACGCCGCCTCCGCCAGGATCGGCCGGGGCCTTCCGCCCAGCGCCGGCATCCTCGCGAGCGTGCCCGACAGCAGCCCGTTGGGCAGGCGGAAGGTCCCGAGCAGGACGAGGGCTTCCGAGCCGTCGGGTGAGAAGGCCATCGGGAGGAGCGCCTCGGCATCGAGCTTCCGGTCGAGCCCGGCGGATTCGGGAGAGGTCAGGTAGGTCGCCGTCGGCTGATCCTCCCAGGTGGCCGTGTAGAAGACCGAGCTCCCGTTGGGAACGAAGAGTCCGCGCCACACCATGCCGTGCCGGAACGTCAGCCTTTGGAAGATCGGCGGTGCGACGGCCTGGAGCTTCTCGAAGAGCAGATACGAGCCCCCCGCCGCCGCCGCCGCGATGAAAAGACCCAGAGCCGCGAGACGCAGTGCACGCCGCCGCCGGGGCGACTGGAACTTGATCGACATCGAGCGCAGGCTCGATTCCGTCGCCGTCTCTCGCAGCTTCTGAAGGTCGCGGGCCAGATCGCGCGTCGAGGCGTAGCGGTCGTGGGCGGATTTCGAGAGGCACCGCTCCACGATCCACCGGATGGGCACGGGAACGTCCGGGTTGCGCTCCTCGATGGCGGGCGGCTCGTCGCGCATGATCGCGGAGAGCGTCTCGGCCGTCGACCGGCGCTGGAACGGGCGCTGGCCCGTGAGCATTTCGTAGAGGATGCAACCGAGAGCGAACTGGTCGGAGGCCGGTGTGGCCGGCTCGCCGCGCACCTGCTCGGGCGCCATGTAGCCGATGGTGCCCAGCAGCGTGCCGGGAGAAGTCAGCGTCGGGTCCGTCGTGACCTCGTACGTCTTGTCCTCGCCCGGGAGGGGGCGCAGCTTCGCCAGTCCGAAGTCGAGGATCTTCAGGTGGCCGTCGCGCGTTGCGACGATGTTGGCCGGCTTGAGGTCCCGATGCACGATGCCCGCCTCGTGGGCTCGGGCGAGACCGTCGGCGATCTGGCCGGCGTACTGGAGGACCCGCTTCAACGGAAGGCCTCCGCCGGCGAGCAGCGATTCCAGTGACTCGCCGTCCAGCAGCTCCATGGCGATGAACCGCACCGGCAGCGCGCGGCCCTGTGGAGTCGCCTCGCCGGTCTCGTAGATGACGACGATGTTGGGATGGTTCAGAGCGGAGGCGGAGCGGGCCTCCTGCTCGAAACGGCGGCTTCGCTCCGGGTCGCCGGCAGCCTCTTCCGGCAGGATCTTCAGGGCCACCTCGCGGCCCAGCCGGCTGTCTCTGGCCCGATAGACCTCTCCCATGCCTCCTCGGCCGAGCGGACCGAGAATCGTGTAGGCGCCGACGCTCTCGTCCGGTGAGAGCATCATCGGTCGGGGGGAGTCGACGGGCTCGCTTGTCATCGAAGCGGGGACACGTTATCGCACCGTCGCTTCGCGACGGCGCCCGTCACGCGCCGCCAGGCCGTCACGACATGATCGCGGGGACGTTGGTGATCCACCAGCCCCGCTAAGCCAATTCGGGGTCAGGCATGAATACAGGAATTCCTGAATTCATGCCAGGCACCGAAATTCCTAGAGTCATGCCTGACCCCGGATCTCCCCTAGCGCGGGTCGATCCGCGGCATCTGCGCCCGGGCCGCGTCTTCCTCGAGCAGCCCCGCCGCGTGGAGCTCGCGCAGCAGCGGCGCGAGGACGCGGATGGTGCCGTCGAGCGCCCTCGAGCGCGCGCCGGCCCGCAGGAAGTCGCGGTCGCGGCCGGTGATCGCATCCCCCAGCGCCTCCCAAGCACTACGGCGCTTCGGGTAGATGCGCACGTTGACGCTCGCGTCCTCCGGAATCTTCGCGAGCTCCCGGGCGAGCGCGACGGCGCGCGGCAGCCCGCCGATCTCGTCGACGAGTCCGAGCTTCTTGGCGTCGTCCCCCGACCAGACCCGACCCCGCGCGATCTCCGCGACCTTCTCGGCCGAGAGGTCGCGCGACTCCACGACCCTCTCCGTGAAGTCCTTGTAGATACGGTCCAGCCAGGCGTCGAAACGAGCCTGCTGGGAGGCGGAGAAGCCGCGTGCCGGGCTCCAGAGCAGGGAGTTCTGTCCGGCGTGGATCTCGTCGACCGACACTCCGATCTTGTCGAAGAGCCCGCTCATCACCATCTTGCCCGCGTAGACGCCGATCGAGCCCGTGATGGTGCCCGGCTGGGCGACGATCTTGTCGGCGGACAGAGAGATGAGGTAGCCGCCCGAGGCGGCCGCGTCGCCCATCGACACGACGACGGGCTTGCCCTCGTCCTGGGCGCGGCGGACCTCGTTCCAGATGGTGTCCGAGGCGACGTAGGAGCCGCCGGGGCTGTCGACTCGGAACACGATCGCCTCGACGTCGCCGTCGTTCGTGGCCTGGCGGAAGGCGCGGCGCATCGCGTCGGAGCCGAGGAAGATCTCGTCGAGGATCGGGTCGTCGGCGCTGTTGCCGCGGCGGATGGCGCCCACGGCGGGAATCAGGGCGATGGCCTTCCGCGCGAAGGGCTTCTCCATCCGCGCGTGATACTCGGGCAGCGACATGCGGTCGGCGCCCGCGCCCGCGTGCTCCTCGGCGTCGTCGATCGCCTCGTCCCGATATCCGAGCTCGTCGACGAGCTTCTCCTTCTTGGCCTCTTCCGCGAGGAACGGCCCGCGATCGATGAGGCTGCGCACCTGCGCGGCGGGCAGGTCTCGGCCCTCCGCGATGCCCGCGACCATCTGGTCGAGCCAGGCGTCGCGCAGCTTCTCCAGCGCCTCCTTCTGGGGCCCGGTGTACTGGCGCTCCGTGTACGTGTTCGGCGCGCTCTTGTACTCCTTGCGCCGGCCGAAGACCGGCTCCACGCCGAGCTTGTCCAGCGTGCCGCGCAGGAAGTAGGTCTCGAAGCCGAGACCCGTCAGGCCGACGTCGCCCGAGGGCTGCAGCCAGACCTCGTCGAAAGCCGACGCGAGGTAGTAGGAGAGGTTGCCGCCGCCGATCTCGCCGAAGGTCTCGGCGTGGGCGATCGCGAGCTTGTCCTTCGCGCGGAAGCGCAGGATCGCGTCGCGCAGCTCCTGCGTCTGCGCGAACCCCCCCGGGCTGCGGCCCAGTGACGCCACGAGGACGGAGACCGAGGAGTCCTCCGCCGCCCGATCGATGGTCTCGACCACGTCCCAGAGCGTGATCGGCACGTCGAACAGCGTCTCGAGGGGATCGGCCGGATACCCCTCGGGGAAGCCGCCGTCCAGGTCGACGTGGAGGACGGTGTGGGAGGGGATGCCGCCCTCACCGGCGAATCGGACGATCAGGCCCGCCGCGATCGCGACGAGCACGAGGGACAAGGCGAGGTAGCGCAGGCGGAATCGTCGACGGGCCATGGGAAGCGTCACTCCTTCCCACCTTCCGCTCCGGGCGGTCGGCGGGTCTGGTCGCGACCCATGATTGTACGCGCCGCGGCGGGTCGGAGCGGTCTTTCGGCTAGCATCGACGCCGTGCCCCGCC
>DATBIJ010000104.1:0-10320 GCA_036557025.1 Thermoanaerobaculia bacterium
CCGGAACAGGAACCAGGCCCGCGCGGCGCGGGCATCGGCGTTGTCCTCGTCGAGCTTGAGCGCCGCCTCGAAGGCGCGCGAAGCCCGCTCGCGAAGCCCCGCGGCCTCCGCCCTGCGCCCCTCCTGGTCCGCGGTCTTGGAGTCGTCCTCGAGCAAGGCATTCAAGAACACGAACCAGTTGGTGCGGTACTGGGAACGGGTCACCGGAGGGGGAAGCGCCGAGGTCTCTCCCATTGGGGGCGGCGGCGCCTGAGCGATCGCGGAAAACGACGAGAAAACCGCCAGCAACAGCAGCAGCGGGACACGGGCGGCACGGCGGGGAAGACGAATCGGCTTCATGTGTGGAAGGGGGCTCTCATTAAGGTTACACCGCCCGTCCACCGTTCCCCGTCGTGCGGCCTCCCGTGGCCGCGCGACGCCCCGAAGGGCATGGCGCGCCCGTCAGCGCTTCCCGGGCGCCGGCGGCGCTGTGCCCGGCGCCGGCGCGGGGCCTCGCGTCGCGTCGACATAGTCCATTCGCAGCTGGTAGAGGACCTGCGAGAGCAGGTTGGTTTCTTCGAAGGACAGATGCCCGCGGGTCTTGAACTCGAGGGCCGCGAGCGCATCGATCACACGCCGGCCAAACGCCAGGTCGCGCCGCGAGAGGGCGGCGCCCGTGACCGGGTCGACGCCGAGGGCGGCCAGCGCGTTCGAGTACAGGAACTGGATCAGGAACAGAAACTCGGGCGAAGCCGCGGGTAAGGCGTCGGGGCTACTTGCCGCCGGGCTCTCCGCGACCGACGCCGCCGGCGGTTTCTCCCCGGCCAGCGGCTCCGCGAGATCCGGGGATTCCCCCGGGCTCGGAACGTCGCGGGCGGGCTCGTCGGTCTCCGTGCCGGGTCGCAGCTCGCCATCGCGCGTGAAAAGGCGCCGATCGACGACGCGGATGGGCTTGTCTTCCGGTTCCGACACGTCGAGGGAATCTTACGACAGACCCCTTATGATCCGGCCGTGGAGGATCTCGCCGCACTCGAGCGTCTCGTCGCGCGCTTGCGTCGAGACTGTCCGTGGGACCGCGAGCAGACGCCGGAGACGCTGCGCGCGTTCCTGCTGGAGGAGTGCCACGAGACGCTCGAAGCGATCGACGCCGGCGAGCCGGTGGCCCTTCGCGACGAGCTGGGGGATCTGCTCTTCCAGGTCTTCTTCCTGGCCGAGATCGCCTCCGGCCGCGGCTGGTTCAACCTCGGGGACGTCGCGCGCGGCATCACCCAGAAGATGACCGAGCGACATCCCCACGTCTTCGGGGAGGTCGCCGTGGAAGGCGCCGCCGAGGTCAAGCGCAACTGGGAGACCCGCAAGCGGCAGAGGTCCGAGGCGTCGCAGAGCGATCCTCTCGCCACGATCCCATCCGGTTTGCCGGCTCTCGCGGCCGCACACCGCATGACGGCGCGCGCGGCGGACCTGGGCTTCGATTGGGAGCGGGACTCCGACGTCGACCGCAAGGTCGAGGAGGAGCTCACGGAGTGGCGGGCGGCGCGCGAGGCGGGCGACGCCGAAGCCGAGGCCCACGAGGTCGGCGACGTGCTGCTCTCGATCGTCAACCTCGCCCGGCGGCGCGGAATCCATCCGGAGGATGCGCTCCGGCAGGCGAACGCGCGCTTCCGCCGCCGCTTCGCCCACGTCTCCCGCCGCGCCGCGGAATCGGGGCGCCAGATGAACGACATCTCGCTTCCCGAGCTCGACTCCTACTGGGACGAGGCGAAGAAGCTCGGGTAGCGGCCTACCGGACGAGAGCTCCGACCCGCACCATCGTCACGCCCTCCCCTGCCAGCTCGGGAAGGCGCGCCTCGAGCACCTCCAGCGTCTCCGGGTGCGGATGGCCGATCCCGACCGCCTCGCCTTCTTCGCGGGCCCGGCGGACCAGCTCGTCGAAGGCCTTCGAGACTGCCTCCTTCGAGATCGCGGCATCCAGGAACACGCGCCGCGAGACCGAGGGCACCGACAGCTCGCGAGCGAGCGACGCCCCGACGGTCGCATCGGTCGTCCGGCTGTCGAGAAAGTAGAGGCCCCTCCTCGAGAGCTCCGACAGGACGGCCCTCATCACGCGCGGGTCGGAGGTGGCGGCCGAGCCCATGTGGTTGTTGACGCCGACCGCCGCGGGGACCGAGGCGAGATCGGCGTCGAGGGTCGCGGTGATCTGCTCATCCGACTGGTTACGGTCGACGAGCCCGGGACCCGGGCGGGCGCCGGCCGCCGCGGGCTCCATCGGAAGGTGCAGGAGAACCTCCTTGCCGGCGCGCGCGAGCTCTCGCGCCGCGGGGCCGCTTCCCGGCAATGCCGGCAGAACGGCTCCGGCCACCGGCCAGGGCCAGGCGGCGATGCGTCGGACCGCGGCCGCGTCGTTGCCGAGGTCGTCGATGACGATCGCGATGCGGCCATGCCCCCCGGGCGCGGCCCTGGGCGGGTGCGGGCGGGGGATCGCGGCGCGCGCCTGCGGAACCGGCGAAGGTCGCGCGGGAACGATGGCGGGCCGAGGCCGAGCAGTCGGGCGAGAGATCGGCGTCGAAGCGACGGGCGCCGGCGCCGGCGGCCGCGTCTTGACGTACAGGGCGATCCCGAGAACGAGCGAGAGGAGCGCGAAGAAGATCGTCGCGGGCGAGACCCGGGCGCGTCGGGCCAACGCCGCGCGCTAGGCGGCGCGGCGCGCCGTTGCGCCTTCGCGGGCCAGCTCGAGCCCGCGCTCGAGAATCGCGTCGCGCGAGGACGAGTCGCCCGGGTACGTCACGACGCGCTCGTCCGGCGTGAGGCCGCGGCTTCCCAGCGGCGTGCCGGAGGGAGAGACGTAGCGTCCGATCGTCAGGAAGAGGCTGCCGCCCGATTCCGTCGGCACCAGCCGCTGTTGGATCGCCATCCCGACCGTCGGCTGTCCGACCGTCACCGCTCCGGCGCGGTCGCGCAGGGCCGCCGCGAAGACTTCGGGTGCGCCGCCGGTGGCGTCGTCGACGAGGACGATCGTGCGGCCGTTCCAGATCTTCTCCGCCGTCGCTTCCAGGGGCTTGCTCTCGAGCTTGCGGCTGACGAGGCGGGCCACGGTCCCCTTCCCGGTGAAGAGGCCGGCGGATGCCGCGGCGTTCTCCATCTCTCCACCGATCGCTCCGCGCAAATCCAACACGATGGCCTTCGCGCCCCGGGTCTTCGCCTCCTCGATCGCCTTGCGAAGGTCCGCCGGCGTGGACGCCGTGATCGCCGGAACGGTGGCGACGAGGACGTCCGCGTCAATGCGCGTCGAGGCCCCGGTGGGCTGGAACTTGCTGCGCGGGACGCGGATGTGGATGCGCTTTTCGTCGCTGGGCCGGAACAACGCGAGCTCGACGCGGGTCCCCTCGGGGCCCGCGAGCGCGGCCCGGACCTTCCAAAGGGGGGCGTTGCGCAGGCTCTTGCCTTCGACCAGGTCGATCAGGTCGCCCGGCTCCACACCCGCCTTCTCCGCCGGAGAGCCGGGCACGACGCCGACGACGTAGGGGAAGCCGCCGCGCCGAGCGACGAAGATGCCCGGATCGAGCGCCCCGGACTCCTGCTGCGCACGGAAGGCCGCGCGATCGGAGGCGGGAACGTAAAAGGAGAAGGGATCGAGCGCGTCGGACATCCCGTCGTAAGCGCCTTCCAGAAGCGTCTGGGCATCCACGGAATCGACGTAGTTGGAGCGGGTCAGCGCGAAGACGTCGGAAAAGATCGTCAGGGCGCGCGTGGCCGGGTCTTTCCCGCCCGGGCCCGCGATGGCGCGCAACGAGAGCAGGGTGGCGACGGAGCCGACGACGAAGAGCAGACGGGCACGGTTGGAACGCATCATGGGGATGGTAACAGAGCCCCTCGGGCGGTTGCTTCCCGCGATTCGGAGGCGGCTCGTTACCTCAGCCAGGCCACGGGATCCGCGGCTTTCTGATGGTCCCTCAGCTCGAAATAGAGGCCCGGCTCCTCTCGTCCCGGGCCGGTGCCCGCCGAGCCCACGACGCCTCCCGCGGGCACATAGTCTCCCGCCGACACCGAAAGACCCTGCAGCCACGCATAGAGCGTGAACACGCCGTCGCCGTGGTCCAGGATCACCAGGTTGCCGTACTCCGCGAGCCATCGCGCGTAGACGGCCTTGCCCGCGTAGACGGCGCGCACGCTCGTGCCGGAGGCCAGAGCGAGGCCGATGCCATTGGAGACCGTCCACGCGTCGAACTTCGGGTGGCGGTGCCGGCCGAAGGTCTCCACGACCGTGCCCTTGGCGGGCCAGTCGAGCACGCCCTTCCAGGGGCGGATCCCGCCGGCATCGCCGAAGGACTGGCCGTCGGACTGCCGTGCCAGCGTCTCGAGCAGCTGCTCCAGGCGCGCCGCCTTGTCGCGCAGGGCCACGACCTCCTCGCGGTTGGAGGCCGAGATGCCCCGCTCCCGCTCCAGCAGAACCGACTGCTCCCGTTTGAGCCGCGCGATGCGCGCCGTCTCCCGGCTGCTGGCGGTCCAGCTCGCGTCGATCTCCGCTTTCAAGGCCGTCTCGCGCGCCAGCTCCTCGTCGTAGCGCTGCTGCGCCGCGCGGTGTCGGGTCAGCAGCCGGCCATCCCGCCGCGCGAGCGTGTCGAGGCGGTCGACGGCATCCATCAGCTCCGGCACGTCCTTCGCCTCCAGGAGCACCCGCAGGTATCCGTAGCGCCCGAAGCGCTGCAGGACGCGCGCTCGGGCGGCCAGCGCCTGCCGGGTCGCGGAGACCGACGCCGCGGCCTTCTCGCGCTCGACGTGCGTGGCCTCGAGCCTCGTGGTCAGATCGCGCCGCACGGCGGCGGTCAGGTCGAGCTCGCGCTGGGCGATCTCGAGCCGCAGCTCGAGACGCCGCACCTCCTCGGCGAGCGTGGCGGCCTTCTTCTCGCTGCGCGCGAGCGCCGCCTGAAGGGCCTGGATGCGCCCGCGCATGCGTTCGAGATCCGCCTGACGCTGGCCGGCGGCGTCCGCCGCCGGGGCCGTGGGGCTCTGCGGGGCGGCGGGCGAGGAAGACAGCGCGAGGAACGCGAGGCACGCGGCCGCGGCCCGCGCGGAGCGCGTCACCAGAGGCTCTTCCCCGCCGCCTCGGGGTCTGCGGGCTCCCCGAGCAGCCGCCGGATCGACGCGGTCACGTCGGCGATGCCGGGCAGGGGGTCGCTCTCGAAGGCGCGCGAGGAAAACAGCACGCCGCGCACGAGCGCCGGATCGAGCGAGCAGTGGTCGCCGCTCCAGACGTCCTTGTTGTCCTCGAAGAGCTCGGTCGGCACGCCCAGCGTCGATTGCCAGGACACGCGCCAGCCGGCGCGGTTCGAGGCGATCAGATCCGGGATCAGGCGCGGATCGAAGCGGCGGTAGACCTCTTCGCGCTTGAAGACGCGGGAGACCACGCGCTCGTTGCTCTTCGGGTCGGTCAACTCCAGAAGTCCCTGGGCGATCTCGTCGCGCAGCGCCTCATAAGGCAACCCCGGCTCTACGATCCCGGTGTGCTCGCGGCCCTTGAGGTTGACGTAGATGTCGCCGAAGCCGAGCGAGTACGCGCGGGTCTTGCTCCAGTCCACCGAGTCCCAGAACTTTCCGCGCGAGAAGAGCACCTCGAGGTTCTTGCGCTCGGCGGAGCCCGAGAGCACGAGGTAGCCCTTGTCGACGAGCCAGGTGTTGTAGTTCACCGATCGCCGCCACGTCGCAAATCCGTGGTCCGACAGCACGATCAGGACGTCCTCGGGTGCGAGCGTCTTCATCGTGTCGCCCACGATCGCGTCCATCGTCTCGTAGGACTTCTCCACGGCGTCGCCGAATCGGGCGGCCAGCGCGGCGTCGTAGGCGGGGTGCTGAGGGTCGCGCAGGCGCCAGAAGAGATGCCCGATGCGGTCGGTGTACTCGAAGTAGTGAAACAGCAGGCGGCGCTTTTCCGCCAGCAGCAGCGCGAGCATCTTGCGCTCCGTCGCCACCGTGTCGGCGAGGTCTTCGAGAAAGGCCTCCTCCGGGAGCGTGCCGGACTGCACCGACCACGTGTCGAGCCCCCACCCCATCGTCTTGTAGCGGCCGACCTGGGACACCAGCTCCGCGGCCCAGCCCTTCGGGGAGGACAGCGCGAGCCCCGGCGGCAGCCGCTGGGGATCGAATTGGACCGGCGACACGTAGAGCTCGATCTCGGGGTTCACCTTCGCCAGCCGCAGGCGCACGTAGCCGTGCACCTGGATGATCGGGTTGACGCGGAACGAGACGTCGACCCAGTCGCTCCACGCCCCGGGTGCGAGCGTGACGCGCGTGGCGCCGATCTCGACCTCGAGCTTGTCGCGGGTGTCCGGCACGATCAGCACCATCGGGGTCTCGATCCAGCCCTCGCGGCCGAAGGGCCTGCCCGGCGGGCCCGCGATCCGCGTCACCTGCCGCCCGATGTTGGTCTCCAGCCGCACGAGCTCGATCGAGAAGTCGTTGCCCTGGCGCGGCGTGAAGAACGGATCGGAGGTGAAGAAGGAGGGCCGGCCGATCCGGCCCGAGATGTCGGGCACTCCCAGCCCCGCCAGCAGGTGTCCCTGCTCGAAGGGGTCGGGCGGAAAGGTCACCGGCATGCGCACCACGGTGGCCGGCCGGGCGCCGTGGACCGTCCAGAAGGGCGTCCCCTGGCGGTTGTTGACGACGGCGGGCCGCTCGGAGGGAACCCAGCGCCGGACGGCGACGAAGGCCCCGATCGCGAGAGAGAGGCCCAGCGCCGCGCAGAGGCCCGTGAGAAGTCGCCGGGCGAAGCTCTTCCCGCCGCGCGCCAGGATCCACGTGAACAGCCCGAAGATCAGCAGCAACGCGCCACCCGCGGCGAACGGGTTCGCCTTGCCGAGTCCCAGCGGCGCCGTCGTCTCCTCGGCCACGGCGAAGGTCGGGATCAGGTCGGCGGGATTGCGCTTCAGGAAGTCGAAGATCCGATGGCCGCCCGGATCCAGACCCGTCGTGAAGGTCGCCCACGAGACCGGCGTCTGCGCGGGGACCGTCGGCGTCAGCGGCGAAAACCCGCCGCGCCGCGCGAGCTCGGCGAGGTTCGGGAGCCTCCCCGCGTCGAGCATCTGTTTGGTCACGGCGGCATCGACGCCGTCGAAGCCGAGGACCACCACGCGGCCCGGTGGAGGAGCCGCGGCGCTCGCCAGCGCGGCGGTCAAAAGAAGGGCCTTCATTCGACCACCCAGTGTAACGGACACGGCCACCGGGGGCCGTGCACACGTGCTCGCCGCTTCCGGCTCTCCGCACCTCCCGTTAGACTCGCCGCGTGCCCGAAGAGACCGTCGACGACTTGCGCGAGTGCATCGCGGACCGAGAGGTGAGCTCCCTGTTCACGGCGGAGTTCATCGCGTGCCTGGAGCGCATCGAGCAGTTCACCAACGAGACCGTCGTCGACGTCGTCCGGGGCCTGGAGCTGGAGGCACCGCTCGCGCGCGGGGCGACGGTCGGGGAGCTGGTCGCCAGCCGCGGGTTCGCGCCCAGGTCCGCGGTGGTGCTGGACTGGTTCCTGCGCAAGCTCAGCGCCGAGGGCTTCCTCGACCGCGAGGCGACGGCTTCCGGAACGCGCTTTCGCGCCCGCGGGCCGCTTCCGATCGGCAACCCGACGCTCCACGTGGAGCGGGCGGTCTCGATCTCCCCGGGCTCGCGGCCGACGTTCCAGATCGTCCAGGGGATCCTGGATCAGGTGCCGGCGATGATGCGCGGAGAGGCGACCGGCGAGGAGGTTCTCTTCGCGCCTGCCCGCATCTCGCTCTGGTTCGACTATTTCTCCAACGACAACATCCTGTACGCGATCACCAACCGGCTCGGTGCCGAAGCCCTCGCGCGCGCGCTTCCCGCGTCGCGCCCCGCGGCCGTCCTGGAGCTGGGGGGCGGCTCGGGATCGGCCGCGCTGGCGGTGCTCGACCGACTCGCCCGCGATGGCCCGCGCCGCCTGGAACGCTGGACGCTGACCGACGTCGTCCCGACCTTCCTGCGCCGCGCCGAGCGCGCGATCCGCGGATCGCACCCCGCCTGGCCCTTCGAGTTCCGCCGCCTCGACATCGAGGGGGACTTCGAGGCGCAGGGCATCGCCCCGGGGAGCTTCGACGTCGTCTACGCCGTCAACACCGTGCACATCGCGCGGGATCTCCCGCACACGCTGCGGCAGATCCTCCGCTCGCTGCGCCCCGGCGGATGCGCCGTCTTTTCCGAGTGCATGCGACCGAACCCGGGCGAGCCGCTCTACGTGGAGTTCGTCTTCAATTTCCTCGACAACTTCACGCACGCCCGCCTGGATCCGGCGATCCGTCCCGACTACGGCTTTCTCGCGCCCGCCCACTGGCGTGCGTCGCTCGAGGAAGCCGGCTACGAGAAGATCGACTTCCTGCCGAACATCGAAAAGATCAGCCGCGAGTTCCCGCTCTTCTACGCGGCCGCCGTGACGGCGCGCCGGCCGGTGTGAGGCCGGGCGATCCGCCCGCGACCCCTTCCGCCTTGCGCGACGGGTCGTCCCAGAAGGGGTAGAAGCAGTACCACTGCTCCGGAGCCGCGCGCACGCGCTCCTCGAGGATCGCGACGTAGCGTTCGAGGTTTTTCCGCAGCGCGGCGTCGCGATCGGGCCCGGTCTCCACACTCAGCGGCGCCCCGATGACCGCGCGGTAGTTGCCGCTTTCGGTTCGCAGGACGAAGGAGGGCAGGACCGCGGCTCCCGTCGCCATGGCGACACGCAGCGGCCCTCGCGGGAAATACGCTTCCCGGCCGAAGAACGGGATCGCGACGCCGGAGTTGTCGAAGTCCCGATCTCCCTGCATCGCCACGATCTCGTTGGCGGACAGTGCGCGGAGGATCGACAGCGTGGGGACGAAGCTCGAATCGACCCGGATCTCCCCCACGCCGCGATCGGTGTGCAGCCGCCGGCGGGCCCGCTCGACGCCCGGGAAGATGTCCGGAACGAGCACGACGATCACGGACAGGCGCACGGTGGCGAGCAGTAGACCGCCCATCTCCCAGTTGCCCATGTGCGCGGTCAGCAGGAGAACGCCCTTGCCGCGGTCGAGTCCGTCGCGCAGATGGTTGTAGCCCTCGACGTCCTCCAGGACCGCGAGGACCTGTTCCGGCGGACCCGAGGCGTAGCGCAGGAAGTCGAGCCAGGCGTCGAAGTGGGTGTCGATCATCCGCTCGGCGACCCGCCGCACCCGCGGGGACTCGGCGGGTTCTCCCAGGATCACCGCGTAGTTCTCGCGGATCGCGCGCATGTATTTGCGCCGCCGCTTCATCCAGAACCCGACGGAGGCGCGGCACATCGCCGACATCAGCGAGCGGGGCAGGCGCCGCGCCATCAGTGCCGCGAGCGGAAAGAGCGTCATCGTCCCGGCGGACGCGATCGCCCGGACGAGCCGGTTGCGGCTGGCCATCTTCGCTTGCACGGGAGGCGGGATGTTAACAAGAGTGCCGTCGACGGTTCACGGTCGACGGTCGACAGTCGGCTAACATCTTGGGCAGTTGACTCGCATCCTTCGCGTCGCTCTCCCCTACGGCGTGTTCCTCGCCGCGGCCCTCCTGTCCTGGAACCGCTGGATGGAGCCGTTCGTCGACACGGGCCGGGAGCTGATGGTGCCCCGCCGAATTTCGCAAGGGGAGCGCCTCTATCGGGACGTCCGCTACTACTACGGTCCGCTGGCGCCCTATGCCGCGGCGGCGACGGAGCGGGTGGCGGGGAGATCGCTTGCCGCGCGAATTTGTCTGGCGGCGCTCGTCGCCCTCGCGCACATCGAGGCCCTTCGCCGGGCGGCCCGCCGCATGATGCCCCCGTGGCGCGACTCCCTTGCCGCCTCGCTCGCAATCGCCGTGGCCTTTTTCCTGCGGCCGGGCGGCTGCCATCTCTTTCCGTACAGCCTGGCGACCGCGATCGCGGTCGCCGCCGCGACCTGGGCGCTGCTTCTCTCGGTTGACCGGGCCCGCGGCAGCGAGCCGGCCCTGGCCCTGTGCCTCTTCGCCGCCCTGGCGAGCCGGCCCGAGATCGGACTCGCGGCGGCTCTGCTCGTCCTCCTCGGAGTGTTCTGGCTCGCACGCGATGGTCGGCGCGGGGCCGCGGCCGTCGCCGTCGCGGCGTCGCTGGCGGGTGCCCTGGTCGTCTACGCCGGCCTCTCCCTCGGAACTCCGCTCTCCACGCTCCGACAGGAAGGATGGCTCGCCTTTCTGTCGGTGCCGCCGGAGTTCCGCAGCGTCTACCTCGCGTTCTCGGGCCTGGACCGGCCAGGGCTTCGGCTTGCGGAGCTGGCGCTGTCCCTCGTCGTGCTTCTCGCCCTAGGCGCGGTGCTCGTCCTCCTCGCCTTCGGTTCGCGTCGCCGC
>DATBIJ010000105.1:0-21781 GCA_036557025.1 Thermoanaerobaculia bacterium
TCCACCGACGCTCCAGACCGGAACGAAGCGCCGGCCCGGGGAACGAATACAGATCACGACGCCGGCGACGATCAGGGCGGCGTAGAGAAACCCGCCGGCGCGAAGCGGCTCTCCATCCCAGGGCGCGAAAAAGAAGAAGGAGAGGAGGCGGACGACGCGCGCGGCCGTGAAGGGAGATGCCACGTCCACGACAGGAGGCCGCGAGGCCGCGGCCAGCTGGATCGGCCACCAGGGCAGATATGCCAGAAACACCGCCCCGGCAAAGACGGGACTGAACGTCAGGAATCGGCGAGCGACCCTCCGCCGCGCGAGGTCCTCCGAAAAGGAGTCCTCCACGAGGATCGCTGCCGCCGCGAGGGCCAGGACGATCTGCGAGAGGTAGAAGGTGTAGACGGCGACCACGAAGGATACGAAACAGGCCGCCAGCCGCCCGACCGCGGGCCGCCGCAGGAACGCATCGAGGGCTAACAGCGCAAGCGGCAGCGTGAGGAGCGCCAGCGGATACGGGCGCAGCTCCTGGGAGTAACGCACGTGGAACGGCGCGAACGCCAGCAGAATGCCCGCGATCAAGCCCGCGCGCGGCCCGGCGCGGCGCGCGATCAGAGAAGCGAAGACGCCGACGCCGGCGATGCCGAAGAGCACGCCGGGAATTTTCCGCGCGGCGTCGGATGGAGCGAGCAGCTCCGTCGCGCGCGCCACGAGATACGCCAGGGGAGGATTCCCGGCGTCGAAGCGAAGGGAATCCCAGAAGAAGTCCCAGGACCCCGCCATCCAGTAGGTCTGAAGGATCTCGTCGAGCCCGTAGGAGAAGAAGCCGAGCCGCGCGAAGCGAAGCGCCGCCGCGGTCACCAGGATGGCGGCCGCGAGGGCGCCGCCGAGGGCTCGCCGGGTCGTGAGTGCGTCCCCCATTAGACTGCGTGCGTGTTGGCGCTCGCGGACTATACGATTCGTTTTTCCCTCGCGTTTTGGATCGGGGGGACGCTGCTGGTGATCCTGGCCGCGCCGGTCCTCTTCAAAATGGTCCCCTCCCGCGATCTCGCGGGCCGCATCTTCGGCGAGATCCTCCGGCGCTTCGAGGCCGTCCAGCAGATCCTCTCGGTCGCGATGGTCGCCTCGATCTTCCTCGAACTCGAGGCGGCGGGGACGATGCCGGTCGGGCGGCGGTTCGCCGCCGGGGCGGCGATCTTCCTCGCCGTGGCGACCAACGTCTACCTCTCGATGGTGCTGCGCCCGCGCATCAACTACACGCGCGAGAAGGTCGGCTCCTTCGACGCCGCCCCGACGGACGATGTCTGGCGGCAGCGGTTCGCCTCCCTGCACCGCCGATCGGCCGTCGTCATGACGCTGGGCTGGGTCGCGGCGATGGCGGCGCTGGCGCTACGGACGCCCGGATAGGATCCGGCGAAATGATCGACCTGCGCTCCGACACGGTCACCAAGCCCTCCGAGGCGATGCGTCGCGCCATGGCGAACGCCGAGGTTGGCGACGACGTCTTCGAGGAGGATCCGACCGTCCGGCGGCTCGAAGAGACCACCGCGGCCCTCCTGGGGTTCGACGCCGCGCTCTTCACGCCGACCGGGACGATGGCGAACCAGATCTCGCTGCGGCTGCTCGCACCGCCGAGCTCCGAGGTCCTGCTCGAGGCCCGCGCGCACATCCTCCACTACGAGATGGCCGGCATGGCGGCGCTGTCGGGTTTGCTGCCGCGTCCGATCCCGTCGGCGGACGGGCGGATGAAGGTCGCCGACGTCCTCGCCGCGATCCGCCCGAAGAACTCGTACACGTCGCGGACCGCCGCCCTCGCGATCGAGAACACGCACAACATGTGGGGCGGCAGGGTCCAGCGGCGCTCCGACGTCGAGCCCCTGCTCGCCGCCGCGCGGGAGGCGGGGCTGCGCGTCCACCTGGACGGCGCGCGCCTCTGGAACGCCGCCGCGGCCCTGGGGCAGAGCGAGGCGTCGCTCGCCGCCGGCTTCGACACGGTCTCCGTCTGTTACTCGAAGGGTCTCGGCGCGCCAGCCGGCTCGGCCGTGGTGTCCTCGGCCGAGCGGATCGCCGAGGCGCGGCGCATCCGCAAGCTCTTCGGGGGCGGCATGCGCCAGGTCGGCGTCCTCGCGGCCGCCGGGGAGGTTGCGCTGGCCCACCGGCCGCGGCTTCCCGAGGACCACGCCCGGGCGCGCCGGCTGGCCGAGGCGCTCGGCGTTCCGGAGGATTCCGTCGACAGCAACATCGTGCTCTACGAGACCGGCGACCCTGCGGCGTTCTGCGCGGCGCTGAAGGAGCGCGGCGTGCTCGCGGCGCCGGTGGGCCCGACCACGGTCCGCTTCGTGACCCACCGCGACGTCGGCGACGCCGACATCGACAAGGCGATCGCCGTCGTGGGGAAGCTGATCCCTATTCCCTGAGCTTCGCGATCACTTCGATCTCGACCGGCGCGTTGCGGGGCAGGTCGGCGACGGCAACGGTCGAGCGCGCGGGACGGTGATCTCCGAACCGAGCCGCGTAGACCTCGTTCATCGCGGTGAAATCCTCCATGCGCCGGAGGAACACGGTCGTCTTCACGACGTCGGAGAGGGAAAGCCCGCCGGCCCCGAGGACCGCGGTGATGTTGTCGAGGCATCGGTGGACCGCCGCGCCGATGTCGCCGCCGGCCAGGGCGCCCGTCGCGGGGTCCAGGTTGACCTGGCCGGACGCGAAGAGGAATCCCCCGGCGGCGACGGCCTGGGAGTAGGGACCGATGGCTTTCGGGGCCTTGTCGCTCGATAAGAACTTCATGTCTCCTCCGGGGACTCCGAGGCGAGCACCGCGATGTAGGGCAGGTTGCGATAGCGCTCGGCGTGATCCAGACCGAAGCCCACCACGAACTCGTCTTCGATCTCGAAGCCGAGGAAGTCCACCGGGATCCCGGCGTTGCCCGGCAGACGCTTCTTCAGCAGCGAGCAGACCTTGATCGAGCGGGGGCCGCGCGTGCCGAGGATCTGGAGGATCTTCTGGAGCGTTTTCCCGGTGTCCACGATGTCCTCGACGATCAGGACGTCCTGTCCGGCGATGTCCGTGGAGAGGTCCCGGACCAGGCGCACGTTGCCGGAGGAGCGTGTGCCCTTCCCGTAGGAGGAGACCTGGAGGAAGTCCAGGGTCACCGGCGTCGCCAGGCGCTTGGCGAGGTCGCACAGGAAGAAGATCGACCCCTTCAGGATCCCCACGAGCACGAGCGGCCGGCCCCCCTGGGAGCGGTCGATTTCCGCGGCCAGGCCCGCGATTCGGGCCTCCAGCTCCTGCGCGGAGATGACGGTTCGTCCGAGGGTCATCGGAAGCGGCTCCGGGGAAACCTCCGCTCCGGGCCCGCCGCGGCCGGGGAGGGAGGGTCTAAAATGAAGGGACCAGGCTCAAAATGTCGGTCGAGAAGATTCAGCTTCTTCACGAAGACTATATCCGCCTCACGGAGCGGTTCAAGGCGCTCTGGACGTTCCATCAATTCCTGCGCGGTGTGCACAAGGCGTTCTTCTCCGGCGAGCCGGAGTACGAGGCGGACTTCAACTCGCTCTACGCGGACATGCGCGCCGCCGCGGCGAAGATCGACACCTCCCAGCCCGAAACCGTGGCGCCGCGGCTCAAGGAGATCTCCGCGCGGCTCGACGCGATCGCGAGCACGTTGCGGGAGTTCGATCGCAAGCTCTCGCCCTCCTACGTGCGCCGGTTCTTCGAGCGCGTCCGTCCGCAGGACGAGAAGATCGCGATCCACCTGCTGCGCTTCTACTTTTCCCAGCCCGAAGTCGACGAGGACGTCATCGACAAAGTGGACTTCCTCGCGACCGTCGCCGCGACCGGGGTCTCGGACCCCGAGGCGACGACCGCCAAGCCTCGCCCCGCCGTGCGGCGCATCTTCGAGTCTCTCGGCTCCACGAGCGTGTGGCCCCGCGTCGAGAACGCGATGGCCCCCGGCATCGCCCGCGCCTTCGACGAGCTCGCGCGCGACATGCAGAAGGCCCGCGAGTTCGAGGACCTCCTGGCCCAGCAGCTGCTGGACAACGTCCGCACGATGAAGCGGCGGGTCGCCTCCGGCCTGTCGCATCCGGAGATCCTCGCGGCCGTCGCCCACTGCAACCTGACCACCCGCTCGATCTTCCACACGCTCTGGGAGCGCGAGGAGCGCAAGCTCGACGAGGCGACCGGACGCATCGCGGAGCTCGAGCGCGAGCTCACGCGCGGGGGAAGCGAAGGCCACAGCCCCGATGAGTTCCGCCGGTTCCGGGAGCTGCGCCTTCAGTACGACCGGCAGACCTCCGAGCGCGTGCTGCGCGCCCGGCAGGTCCTGGAGCTCAAGGGCGCCATCACCGACGTGCTCGAGAAGTTCGACATCTCCGGCCTCGAGGCGCGCGACATCGACCAGGCCCTGGAGCTGGTCGAGGAAGCCGACGCCGAGGGGAGTGAGGAGGAGTTCTGGCGCGAGGTTTCGGCGCGGATCCTCGCGCCGGTCGAGCACTACGACGACGGGAGCGGAGCCCTGAAGACCGATCTTCCCGGGCTCGCGCACCTGAGCCTCGAGCCCGCGGAGCTCCACGCGGCGCGGCGCGCGGTCCGGGAGGGGGGCGTGCCGCCGCTCGCCTGGCACCGGGTCCTGCTGCGGGCCGCGGGCCTGCGGGGGAAGGCCGAGGAGGAGCTGGACCTGCTGCGTGCCGCCCGGGCGGCGCGGGAGGGCATCGGCTCCGCGGTGCGGGCGGCGCGCGCGACGCTCGCACGCGCCCCGGGCCTCGACGCGGACCTGGCGGCGCTGATCGAGGAATCCGAAGCCGCGAATCCGGAGCACGACCTGCGCTCCTGGACCCGCTCTCGCTTCCGCCTGCTCAAGGCGACATCGGAGCTGTGGCTGGAGCTGGACCGGTCGGAAGAGTCGTAGTCGGCGCTCGGCCGCGGCGCGGGCCTCCTCTCCTATACTGCGCCGCGTGAGCGACGAGCAGGACGAGGGCCCCGGCCCGGGCCCGGCCGACTCCGGCCACACGGAGTCCTCCGGCGAGCCGGAGCTGCTGGAGAACCGGCGCAAGAGCCTTCGGGAGATCGCCGGGCTCGTCGGCCTGACCTATCCCTTCTCCTTCCCGATCACGGCGACGGTCTCGGAGATCGTCGCCCGGCACGCCGACGCCACCACCGAGGCGCTCGAGAAGGACGCTCCCGTGGTCGCCACCGCAGGGCGGATCCTGGCGCGCCGCATCCAGGGCAAGGCCGGCTTCCTGGACCTCTCCGACGGACGGGAGCGGCTTCAGATCTACGTGCGCCGCGACGCCGTGACGCCGCGCGACTGGGATCTCTTCCTCGCCCTGGATCTGGGCGACTGGCTGGGTGTCGAGGGCGCGGTCTTCCGCACGCGAACCGGGCAGCTCTCGGTCCGCGCGGAGAAGCTGGCGTTCCTCGCGAAGTGCCTGAGACCGCTGCCGGAGAAGTGGCACGGCCTGCGCGACGTCGAGCGGCGCTACCGGCAGCGCTACGTCGATCTGGCCGTGAACCCCGAGTCGCGCCGTGTCTTCGAAACGCGGGCCGCAATCGTGCGGGAGCTGCGGGCGTTCCTCGATGGGCGCGGGTTTCTCGAGGTCGAGACGCCGATGATGCAGCCGGTCGCCGGCGGCGCGCTCGCGCGCCCGTTCGTGACCCACCACAACACGCTGGATTTGCCGCTGTTCCTTCGGGTGGCGCCCGAGCTGTACCTGAAGCGGCTGGTCGTCGGCGGGATCGCGAAGGTCTACGAGATCAACCGCAACTTCCGAAACGAGGGAATCTCCACCCAGCACAACCCCGAGTTCACGATGCTCGAGTTCTATCAGGCGTACGCCGACGCCGGCGAGCTGATGACGCTGACCGAGGAGATGATCGTCGGCACCGTGCGCTCGGTCACCGGCGGCGCGACGACGACGTGGAAGGGGGCCTCGATCGATTGGACGCCGCCATGGCGGCGGATCACGATGCGGCAGGCGGTGATCGACGCGACCCGCGACGATCCGCGCGGGGCCGTCACGGAAGGGGAGCTGGCGAGCGCCGACGGGCTGCTGTCCGCCGCGCGGCGGCTGGGCGTCGATCGGCCCAACCGCTTCGCGGGCAAGAAGGGGAAGCTCCTCGCGGAGCTCTTCGAAGCCGTGGCCGAGGAACGGTTCATCCAGCCGACGTTTCTTCACGAGTTCCCCACCGAGATCTCTCCGCTGTCCAAGCAGAACCCGGAGCACCCGGAATGGGTCGACCGCTTCGAGCTCTACGCGGGCGGGATGGAGATCGCCAACGGATTCTCCGAGCTGAACGATCCGAGAGAGCAGGAGAATCGCTTTCTCGCGCAGCAGAAGGAGCGCGAGGCCGGCGACCTGGAAGCCGCGCCCTACGACCACGACTACGTCGAGGCGCTCGAGTACGGGATGCCGCCCGCGGCGGGCGAAGGCGTCGGCATCGACCGGCTGACGATGCTGCTGACGGACAAGCCCTCGATCCGCGACGTGATCCTGTTTCCGCTGATGCGGCCGCGGCGCGAATCCGAGGATCCGCCCGGTGGCGGCTCGGACCCCGCGTGAGATGGGGCTTCCCGGTTTCGTCGCCCTGCGCTATCTCGTCGCCTCGCGCAAGCGCGCGCACGTTGCGCTGATCTCGACGATCTCGGTGGCAGGCCTCGCCGTCGGCGTCGCCGCGCTCGTGATCTCGATCGCGCTGCTGTCCGGGTTTCAGGACCACATCCGCGCCGAGATGGCGCAGCGTGGTCCCCACGTCGCGGTGCTGCCCGAGCGCGGGGATCGTCTCGCCGACCCCGCCGCGGTACGCCGCGTCCTGGAGGAGCTGCCCGGCGTCCTCTCGGTCGAGCCCGTCATCGAGGGGCGCGGATGGCTGTCCGACGAAGAGGGAACCCACGCCACTCCCGTGCGATGGCGAAACGCGCCCGCTGGCGCGCTGCCGCCCGCCTCCGACGATCTCCCGCCGGCGCGTCTCGCGCGCGGGAGCGCGGGTCGCATCGGCGCCGGCGTGGGCAGCGCGATGCGCGTGACGAGCCAGCGCACGCGGCTCTCGCCGATCGGACCGATCCCGGTCTCCCTGCTGGTGCGGGTCGCGGCGCTCGCCCCGAGCGGGTCGGACGGAGCGCCCGATCTGGAGATCCCCGAAGAGACCGCGCGCGTCCTCGCGGGATCGCCGGACGCCGTCCGCGCGATCGAGGCGCGGCTCGCGGATGCCTCGCGGGCGTCGGAGGACGCGGCGCGGGTGGCGGCCGCGCTGCCCGGGCATCGGGTGGAGACCTGGCGAGATCGCAACGCGGCCCTCTCCTTCGCGCTCCGTCTCGAGAAGGTCGTGATCTTCGCGACGGTCTTCCTCGTGATCCTCGTCGCCGCGCTCAACGTCGTCTCGAACGTCGCGCTGCTGGTCGTCGAGAAGAAGAGAGACCTCGGGGTTCTGACCTCCATGGGCGCGCCGCCGGAGATGCTCGGGCGCGTGTATCTGGTTCTGGGGGCCGTCATCGGCGCCCTGGGGACGGGCGTGGGGCTCGCGCTGGGCATCGGCGTCTCCTGGGCGCTCAACCGCTTCGAGCTCGTCCCCCTGCCGGGCGACGTCTACGTCCTGAGCCACGTCCCCTTCGCCCTGCACGGACCGGAGCTCGTGATGATCGCGGCGTTCTCGCTCGCGACCGCGACCGCGGCGGCGCTGCTCCCCTCCCGCGCGGCACGTCGGATCGCGCCCGGCGAAGCGATCCGCCTGTCGCGCTGAGTGACGGAGCGCCCACGAATGCTCGCCATCGACGCCGCCGACCTCGAGAAGACCTACACCGGCGAGGGCGCTCCCGTGACCGTGTTCCGGGGTCTCTCCTTCCGGATCGAGGAAGGCGCCTTTGCCGCGATCATGGGCCCCTCGGGCTCCGGGAAATCCACGCTGCTCCACCTGCTCGGCGCGATCGACCGTCCCAACACCGGCCGCGTCCAGGTCCTGGGCCGCGACCTCGCACAGATGGCGCCGCGCGAGCGGGCGCGCTTCCGCAACGAGAACATCGGGTTCGTCTTCCAGTTCCACCATCTCCTGCCCGAGTTCACGGCGGAGGAAAACGTCGCGTTCCCGCACCGCATCGCGGGGGTGTCGCCGGGTGAGTCGCGGCGGTTGGCCGGCGAGCTGCTCGAGCGGCTCGGTCTCGGCGAGCGACGCGGCCACCTCTCCCGCGCGCTCTCGGGCGGGGAGCAGCAACGGGTCGCG
The DNA here is from genome assembly GCA_036557025.1 of Thermoanaerobaculia bacterium. Classification (GTDB taxonomy): domain Bacteria; phylum Acidobacteriota; class Thermoanaerobaculia; order UBA5066; family Gp7-AA6; genus DATBIJ01. The sequence goes on from DATBIJ010000105.1 coordinate 8,203, forward strand.
ATCGCCCGCGCGCTCGCCCGCGGTCCGCGCGTCCTGCTGGCCGACGAGCCGACGGGGAATCTCGACGCCGCCGCCGCGGAAAGCGTGTTCGATTTGCTCGCGCGCGAGCACAAAGAGCGCGGAATGACGAGCGTTTTGGTCACTCACAACCCCGAGCTCGCGCGCCGCTGTGATACGATTTACACGATGTCCCGGGAAGGAATTTCGCCGGAGGTTGGTTACCCGGGGCGAGGATGATCGCCACCCCTCGCCGCATGTCTGCGGCACACCCCCATGTTTGAGAAGTACAACGAGAAGGCGCGACGGGCGCTGTTCTTCGCGCGCTACGAGGCGTCGAAGCTGGGCTCGAAGGTCATCGAGTCCGAGCACCTCCTGCTGGGGATCCTGCGGGAGGGCGAAGACATCATCAAGGAGATCTTCTCCCGCTTCAACGTGAAGCCGGAGGAGGTCCGCCGCGAGATCGAGGGCGACCGGATCTTCGTCGAGCGCATTTCCTCGACCGCCGAGCTGCCGCTCTCCGAGGAGTCCAAGAAGATCCTCGCCTACGCCTCGCACGAGGCGGAGTCGATGATGCACCCCTACGTCGGGACGGAGCATCTGCTGATCGGGCTGCTGCGCGTCGACGGCTCGGTCGCCGCGCGGCTGCTGGCCGCGCGCGGGTTCAACCTCTACGGGGTTCGCGAGGAGACGATCGCGCTGATCAAGGAGCGCGAGGTGTCGCGCCAGAAGAAGGAGCTCCCGTTCCTCGCGGAGTACTCGCGGGACCTCACCCTGCTCGCGGGGCAGGGCCAATTCGATCCGCTGATCGGACGCGAGAAGGAAGTCGAGCGGATCATCCAGATCCTCTCCCGTCGCACCAAGAACAACCCGATCCTGCTCGGCGAGCCCGGCGTCGGCAAGACCGCGATCGTCGAGGGCCTCGCCACGCGGATCGTCGAGGGCTCGGTGTCGATGTTCCTCGCGAACAAGAAGATCCTCGCGCTGGACCTCTCGCTGGTCGTTGCCGGCACGAAGTACCGCGGTCAGTTCGAGGAGCGGTTGAAGGGGATCATTCGCGAGCTGCGCGAGAACCCCGACCTGATCATCTTCATCGACGAGATCCACTCGCTGATCGGCGCGGGTTCGGCCGAGGGCTCGCTGGACGCCGCGAACATCCTGAAGCCCGCGCTATCGCGCGGCGAGGTGTCCTGCATCGGCGCGACGACGATCAAGGAGTACCGCCGCTACATCGAGAAGGACCGCAGCCTCCTGCGCCGCTTCCAGGCGATTCACGTGACCGCGCCTTCCGAGGACGAGACCTTCGAGATCCTCGAGGGGGTCAAGGACCGATACGAGCAGTTCCACAAGGTGCGCTATTCGGCCGAGGCGATCCGCACCGCGGTTCTGCAGTCCAACCGGTACATCACCGACCGCTTCTTCCCCGACAAGGCGATCGACCTTCTCGACGAGGCCGGCGCGAAGGTCAAGCTGCGCCGGGTCGCCGACACGCAGAACCTGCGCAAGCTCGAGATCGAGACGCGCCAGATCGTCAAGGAGATGAAGAAGGCGATCTCGGACAAGGATTTCGAGAAGGCGGTGTTCCTGCGCGAGCGCGAGATCGAGCTCAAGGAGGAGATCGAGCGCGCGAAGGCCGCCTCCTCCGAGCGCTCCGATGCGACGCAGGAAGTCACGCGCCGCGACATCGAGGAGATCATCTCCTCCTGGACCGGCATCCCGGTCGCGTCGCTCGAGATGGAGGAGGCCGAGCGGCTCCTCCACATGGAGGACGCGCTGCGCCGGCGCATCGTCGGCCAGGAGCAGGCAATCGTCGGCGTGTCCCGCGCGATCCGCCGGTCGCGGCTGGGCGTCAACAACCCGAACCGCCCGATGGGCTCCTTCATCTTCCTGGGTCCGTCGGGCGTCGGCAAGACCGAGGTGGCGCGCCGGCTGGCCGAGTTCCTCTTCGACACCCAGAAGGCGCTCGTGCGCTTCGACATGTCGGAGTACATGGAGAAGCACGCGGTCTCCAAGCTGATCGGCTCGCCGCCCGGCTACGTCGGCCACGAGGACGGGGGCCAGCTCACCGAGCGCATTCGGCGCAACCCCTACAGCGTCATCCTCTTCGACGAGATCGAGAAGGCCCATCCGGACATCGCGAACCTGCTGCTGCAGATCCTCGAAGACGGTATCCTCACCGACGCCTACGGGAACGTCGTGGACTTCAAGAACACGCTGATCATCATGACCTCGAACATCGGCACCAAGCACCTCGTCAGCCGCTCCCAGGTCGGCTTCGGGGCGCTGAAGGGGACGCAGAGCACGCGAGAGATCGAGGAGCTCGTCTTGAAGGAGCTTCGCCGCGACTTCTCGCCGGAGTTCATCAACCGCATCGACGAAGTCATCGTGTTTCACCCGCTGTCGCGGCCGGAGCTGCTGCGGATCGGGCGTCTGCTGTTGGACGACGTCGCGGCGACGCTCACCGGCAAGGGCGCCACGCTGGATGTCGACGAGGCCGCGATCGAGTGGCTGCTCACGCAGAGCGGCGACGACCCCAACATGGGCGCGCGCCCGCTTCGCCGCGCGATCCAGAAGCACGTCGAGGATCCCGTCTCGGAGCTGCTGATCGCGGCCCGGGACGAGAAGGTGGATGGGATCGAGGTGCGTGTCGGTCCCGAGGGTCTCTCGGTGACGGCCCGCGAACGGGAGCCGATCGGCCAGGAAACCTGACGGTTTGAGCCTCCGAGTTTCTCGTGCCGCGGCCGCGGCGCTCGCCGCGGCCCTCTTGCCGCTTTGCGGACTCGCCCAGACGCCGCCGGTGGTCACGCCCGTCCCGGCGCCGGCGTCTCCGGCGCCCGAAGCGTCGGTTTCGACCTCGGCGACGGGGGAGCGGATCATCGGCATCCGCGTCGTCGGCTATCAGACCGTGACGCCCGACACCATCGCCCATTACCTGGGGATCAAGGCGGGCGACCCCTACGACCCCGAGAAGATCCGCGAGCGTTTCCGTGCGCTCTGGGACGTCGGGCTGCTCGAGAACCTCTCGATCGAAGCGGAGCGCTCGGCGGCGGGCGTCACGCTCGTCATCACGATCGAGGAGCGCCCGGTCGTCCAGGCCGTGGACTTCGAGGGCAACAAGAAGCTCTCGGCCTCGCAGATCCGCGATCGCCTGAAGGAAGAGCACGCCGAGGTGCGCGTCGGCGGGCCGCTCTCGGTCCGTGAGATCGCGAAGGCCCGCTCCAAGATCGCCGAGTACTACCTCCAGCAGGGATACCGAAGCGCGGACGTCTCCTACAAGATCGAGGACGTCTCGAAGACCGAGAAGCGGGTCATCTTCGAGATCGACGAGGGCGACAAGGTCAAGATCGAGTCGATCGAGTTCGAGGGCAACACGGTCCTCTCCGACGGGCAGCTCAAGGGCGTCATGAAGGAGACGAAGACCGCGAACCTTCTGCGCACGCTGTCGGAAAAGACCGTCTGGAACCAGGCGAACTACGAGGCCGACGTCGAGCTGATCAAGCAGCTCTACTGGGCGCGCGGCTACAAGGACGTCGTCGTCAAGGACCCGGTCGTCGAGCCCTTCGTCGTCGACCCCTCCAAGCCGGAGCAGAAGCAGAAGCGCCGGGTGAAGATCAAGATCCCGATCGTCGAAGGCGAGCAGTTCTTCGTCAACGAGCTGAAGGTCGTCCGGGTGGAGCAGACCGGGCAGCCCGCGGATCCGCCGGACCAGTTCGTGCTTCCTTCGGGGGCCCTGCGCAACGAGTTCTCGACCCTGACTCCGGGCTCGGTGCTCAACCGCGACCTGATCGTCGAGGCGCTGGGGCGCATCGAGACGCGCTACCGGGCCCGGGGGTACATCTACTGGTACGGCAACCCCCAGTACAAGGAAATCGGCGACCACAAGGTCGACGTCGAGATCCAGCTCTACGAGGGCGACAAGTTCTACCTCGGCCGGCTCGAGGTGAAGGGCAACAGCGTCACGCGCGACAAGGTCATCCGCCGCCAGTTCGCGCTGGATGAGGGCGACGTGCTCAACATGGAGGCGGTGAAGTCCAGCCTCCTGAAGCTCCAGCAGCTGGGCTATTTCAAGGTTACCGAGGAGCCCGACTTCTCCGTGCGGCCGCAGGACAAGAAGGTCGACATCACGATCAAGGGAACGGAAGCGTCCAAGAACGAGATTCAGTTCGGCGCGGGCTACTCGGCCCTGGACGGCTTCTTCGGGCAGTTCTCCTTCCAGACGCGCAACTTCCTCGGTCGCGGCGAGGTGCTCGGCGCCGCGGCGCAGATCGGCAAGATCTCGAACTACTACGACCTCTCCTACACGATTCCGTGGTGGCTCGACAAGAACCAGTCGGTCGGGCTCTCCATCTACTCGCGCGACGTCGAGTACATCAACATCGACGAGAGCCGGCAGGGCTTCAGCCTGTTGTACGGCAAGGGCCTGGGCCTGTTCTCTCAGGGATCGCTGCTCTTCCAGTGGGAGGACGTGCTCGCGAAATACCCCGTGACCGGGGCTCCCGTCCCGCCGGGGCAGCCGCCCCCGCCGACGACGCTGACGGACGTCACGGGGCGAACGTCCTCGATCACGCCGGGCTTCCGCTACGACAGCCGCAACGATCCGATGGATCCCAACCGGGGCTGGTCGCTCTACGGGTCGGTCCAGCTCGCGGGAGAGTTTTTGGGCGGGAACGTCTCCTTCGTGAAGCCGCTGGTGGGATACACGCGCTACGTCTACGTCCCGTTCCTGCGCAACTCCTACGTCGGCTTGAACATCGAGGGCGGCTACGTCGACAGCTTTTCGGACTCGGAGCTGCCGGTCTTCGAGCGCTTCCAGCTGGGCGGCGAGCAGAGCCTCCGCGGCTTCCGTGCGGGCGCCGTCATTCCGCTGACCGAGGACAATCAGGTGTTCACCGACCAGTTCGGGCGCATCCTGGGCGGGAACAAGTACTTCGTCCTGAATTTGGAGTACACGTTCCTGTCGGTCGGGCCCGCGAAGCTCCTGATCTTCACCGACATCGGCAACACGTACCACGAGAGCCAGAACTTCGACATCACCTACATCCGCCAGTCGGTCGGGGCGGAGCTGCGGGTGTTCCTGCCGATCTTCCAGGCGCCGCTGCGATTCATCTACTCCTGGAACCTCGATCCGAAGACTCCGATCGACCAGTTCGGCTTCCCGCTCCAGGCCTACGAGGAGCGGCGCTCCGGCTTCGACTTCTCGATCGGCCGCACCTTCTAGCCCCGGAACCTCTCGCCCGCACGGCCGTCCCACCCAAGGAATGCGGCCTCGGGGGCGTCTGTTGCCCCATCGGGTAGTTCTGCTAGTATTCGCCGTTCGCATCCGACGGTAGGTGTAAGGAGCTGGAATGAAACGAATTGCCTTGACGGTCCTGGCGGCGTCGGTGGCGGCGCCCCTTCTGGCCCAGGACCCCGCGCCCGCGAACCCCTCGTCCTCCGGCGTCCGTGTGGCCATCATCGACGTCCAGCGTCTCGTGATGCAGTCGGCCCCCGGCAAGGAGGCGACCGGCCGTCTTCAGAAGATGGCCAACGGCAAGAAGGAAGAGGCCGACCGCCTGACCAAGGAGCTCAAGGACCTCGAGCAGAAGATCACCGACCAGGGAGCCTCGCTCGCCGAGGACAAGCGCGAGCAGCTGCAGCGGACGTACACCGAGAAGGCGACGGCCTTCAAGCGCTTCCAGGAGGATGCGCAGAAGGAGCTGGACCGCGAGCAGAAGAAGGAGCTGGCGGAGCTCGAGAAGCGCGTGATGCCCGTCATCCAGCAGGTCGGGCGCGAGAAGGGCTACTCGCTGGTCTTCAACAAGTTCGAGGCGGGCCTGCTCTATGCCGACGAGACCGCCGACATCACCGAGGACGTCCTGAAGCGCTTCAACACGACGGTCGCGGTCCCGGCGAAGCCGGCTCCGGCAGCGACCAACGATGCCTCGAAGGCCCCGACTCCGGCCCCGAAGAAGTCGTCTTAGGCCAGGCCCGAATTGGGCCGTCTCACGCGGAGAGGTAGGATCGCCCTCCGCGTGAGAACCCCGAAAAGACAGAAGAAGAAGCCCTCCCGGGGCGGCCGGCAGGCCGCCGCGGCGAAGGGCCGTGTCTTCACGCTCGCCGAAGTGGCGCGGGAGCTGGGGGGAGAGGTCTTCGGGGATCCCGCGACGCGCCTGACGGGCCTCGCGCCGTTGGAGCGGGCCGCCGACGGCGATCTTTCCTGGGTCGCGGACGCCCGGCGGGCCAAGGGCGCGGCCGCGAGCCACGCGGGAGCCCTGCTGGTGTCCGACCGCGAAGCCGCGGGCGGCAAGCCCGGGGTCCTCGTCAAGAACCCCGCGGCGGCGATGGCGGCGTTCTCCGAGAGGCTCTTTCCGCCCTCCCGCCCGAAGCCGGGGGTGGAGCGCGGCGCCTTCGTGTCCCCGAAGGCCCGCCTGGGCAAGGGCGTGGCGATTGCGGCCGGCGCGAGCGTCGCGGCCGGGGCCCGGATCGGCGACCGGACGATCCTCCACCCCGGCGCCCGCGTCGGCGAGGACGCGACGGTCGGCGCGGACTGCGTCCTGTACCCCAACGCGGTCGTGCGGGACCGCTGCGCGGTCGGCGACCGCTGCATCCTCCACGCGGGCGCCGTCATCGGCGCCGACGGCTTCGGCTACGTCTGGGACGGCGAGGCCCAGCGCAAGATTCCCCAGCGGGGCATCGTGCGCCTCGAGGACGACGTCGAGATCGGCGCCAACTCCGCCGTGGACCGCGCGACCTTCGGGGAGACCGTCGTCGGCCGCGGCACCAAGATCGACAACCTGGTTCAGATCGGGCACAACTGCGTCGTCGCCGAGCACGTGATCCTCTGCGCGCAGGTCGGCCTGGCGGGCTCCTCCCGCGTGGGCCGCCGCGCGGTGCTGGCGGGTCAGGTCGGCGTCAACGACCACGTCACGATCGGGGAGGGAGCCGTGATGACCGGCCAGACGGGGGTGACCGCGGACGCACCCGCGGGCGCCGTGCTCTCGGGGGTTCCCGAGATGCCGCACCGCCAGTGGCTGCGCTCCTCGGCGCTGTTCGCCCGCCTGCCGGAGCTGTCGCGCCGGCTGGAGGATCTGGCCCGCCGCCTCGAGCGGCTCGAAAAAGGAGGAGGCGGGTAATGGAGCTGGGAATCTCCGAGATCCTGAAGATCCTCCCGCACCGATACCCCTTCCTGCTCGTGGACCGCATTCTCGAGCTGGAGCCCGGCAAGAGGGTGGTGGGGATCAAGAACGTCTCGATCAACGAGGAGTTCTTCCTCGGGCACTTCCCGGGGAACCCCGTGATGCCGGGCGTGCTGATCATCGAGGCGATGGCGCAGACGGCGGCGGTCGGGGTGCTGACCGCGATCTCCGATCCGGAGAAGCGCGGCGCCTACATGACCGGGGTCGACAAGTGCCGCTTCCGACGGCCGGTCGTTCCCGGAGACCAGCTGCGGCTGGAGGTCGAGATCGTGAGCATGCGCATGCGCATGGGCAAATGCCGCGGCGTCGCGACGGTCGACGGCAACCTCTGCGCCGAGGCGGAGATCTCGTCGGTGCTGGTGGACCGCCCGTGAGCGGGATCCACCCCGCGGCGATCGTCTCGCCGGACGCGCGGCTGGAAGAGGACGTCGAGATCGGCCCCTACGCCGTCGTCGGCCCCGGCGTGCACCTCTCCCGCGGCACGGTCGTGGGCAGCCACGCCGTGCTGGAGGGTCCCGCGCACTTCGGCGAGGGCAACCGCGTCTACCCCCACGCCGTGCTGGGGCTGGGCCCGCAGGACCTGAAGTACAAGGGGGAGCCCACCAGGCTGACGGTGGGCGTCCGCAACGTCTTCCGCGAGTTCACCACCGTCCACCGGGGAACGCCGACGGGCACGGCCGAGACGGTGATCGGCGACGAGAACTACTTCATGTCGGGCAGCCACGTGGGCCACGACGGCCGCGTGGGGTCGCGCTGCGTCTTCGCCAACGGCGCCTCGATCGCCGGACACGTCGAAGTGGGCGACCATGTCGTGCTCTCCGGGTTCTCGGGTGCCCACCAGTGGGTGCGGATCGGCTCCTTCGCCTTCGTCGGCGGCTACACGCCGCTGCGCCAGGACACGCTGCCGTTCTGCAAGACCGACGGCGTCGACGCGAAGACCTACGGCCTGAACACGATCGGTCTCAAGCGCAACGGCTTCTCCGAAGAGCGCATCGACGCGCTCCAGCGCGCCTACCGCCTGCTGGTGAAATCGAAGCTCAACACGACGCAGGCGCTCGAGCGCATCGAGGCGGAGATCCCCGATCAGCCCGACGTGCGCGAGCTCGTGGACTTCATCCGCGGGAGCAAGCGAGGCTTCCACAAGTGAGACCGGGTCCGGGGCGGCGTCGCCGCGCATGACGCCGCCGATCGCGCCCCCGCTGCGCCTCGCGGTCGTCGGCACCGGCCATCTCGGGCGCCATCACGCCCGCATCGCATCGAAGGCGCCGGGAACCGTCTGCGTCGGTGTTCACGACCATCACCCCGGTCGTGCGGCCGAGGTCGCCGGCCCGCTCGGTCTGGAGACCCTGCCGAGCCTCGCCGCCGTCGCCGAGCGCGCCGAGGCCGCGATCGTCGCCACGACGACCGTGTCGCATGGGGAGGTCGCCGGCGAGCTGCTCGAGCGGGGCCTTCACGTGCTCGTCGAGAAGCCGATCACCGCGACGCTGGAGGAGGCGGACCGGCTGCTCTCGCTCTCCCGCGCGCGGGGACGCGTCCTGGCGGTCGGCCACGTCGAGCGCCACAACCCGGCCGTCGACGCCGGGCTGGCGGTCCTGGAGCGGCCGGTGTTCGCCGAGATCCACCGCCTGGCGCCCTTCACGCCGCGGAGCCTGGACGTGGACGTCGTGCTGGATCTGATGATTCACGACATCCAGATCGTCCGCTCGATCGCCGGGCGGCCGATCGAGGAGATCCGGGCGTCGGGCGTGCCGGTCTTGACCCCCCGGATCGACATCGCGAACGCCCGCCTGGCGTTCGGGGGCGGCTTCGTGGCGAACCTGACGGCGTCGCGCGTGTCCACGGAGCGAATGCGCAAGCTGCGCGTGTTCGCCTCGGACCTCTACGTCTCCGTCGACATGCAGGCCCGCACCGCGGCGGGGTTCCGCGTGGCGCACGACGGGGGATCGCCCCGGATCGTGCCGGTGCCGGTGACGGTCGAGCCGGGCGACCCCCTGGAACGACAGCTCGCGGACTTCGTGGGCGCGATCCGAACGGGGGCCGCGCCGCGGGTGAGCGGGGAAGAGGGCCGCGAAGCGCTCGCGATCGCCCTGCAGGTGCTCGAGGCGATCGAGGCGCACCGCCGCAGGGTGGAGGAGGGAGCATGACGGCGCCCCGCGGACGCATCGGTCTGATCGGTGGCAGCGGGGTCTACGACCTCTCGGGGATCGACGATCTCAAGGAAGAGCGCGTCGCCACCCCGTTCGGAGATCCCTCCGACGCCTACTTCACGGGGACTCTGGAGGGCATCCCGGTCGCGTTCTTCGCCCGCCACGGGCGGGGCCATCGCCTCGCGCCGTCCGAGATCAACTACCGCGCCAACGTCTGCGGCTTCAAGATGCTCGGCTGCGACGCGATCCTGTCGGCCTCCGCGGTCGGCAGCCTGAAGGAAGAGTACGCGCCGCGCCATGCCGTGATCCCCGATCAGATGATCGACCGGACCCAGGGCCGCAAGAACAGCTTCTTCGGCGACGGGGTCGTGGCGCACGCGAGCCTCGCCGACCCGGTCTGCGGCATCCTGGCGAACGCGCTCGAGGGCGGCGGGCGCAAGAGCGGGTTGACGCTGCACCGCGGAGGGACCTACGTCTGCATCGACGGGCCGCAGTTCTCGACGCGGGCGGAGTCGGACCTCTACCGCTCCTGGGGTGCCGACGTCATCGGGATGACGAACATGACCGAGGCGCGCCTCGCCCGCGAGGCGGAGCTCTGCTACGCCTCGCTCGCCCTCGTCACCGACTACGATTGCTGGCGCCCGGCGACCCGCGAGGTCTCGGTCGTCGAGATCCTCGAGGTTCTCAAAGACAATGCCGTCGCCGCGCGGCGGACGATGCGGGAAGCGGTCCGCGCGATCCCCCCGGACCGCGACTGCTCCTGCCGCGACGCGATGCGGATGGCGATCCTGACGGACCGCAAGGTGATTCCTCGAGAAGCGAAGGAACGCCTTGCGCCGATTGTTGGACGGTACCTGTCGTGAAGACGATGAGGAGCGGGAATTGAAATCGGGAATAGGGAATAGGGAATCGGGAATGGAGGGGCCCTTTTCGATTCCCCATTCCCCATTACCCATTCCCGACTTCCATTCCCGCATCCTCGATTCCCGAAGCCCCGCATGATCTCTTCGAAAGGCTCCATCGTCGTGACCGGCTCGGTCGCGTTCGACTACCTGATGCGCTTTCCCGGCAAGTTCGTCGAGCATTTGATGCCCGATCGCCTGGACCGCCTGTCGGTCTCCTTCCTCGTGGACGAGCTGCGGCGGGTTCCGGGGGGATGCGCCCCCAACATCGCCTACGGGCTCGCGCTGCTGGGCGAGCGCCCGATGATCTTCGCGACCGCCGGGCACGACGCGAAGGAATATCGCGATTGGCTCGCAACCCAGGGCATCGACGTGACTCATCTGCGCCTGGAAGACGATCTCTTCACGGCGTCCTTCTTCGTGTCCTCGGATCAGGACCAGAACCAGATCGCCTCCTTCTACACGGGTGCGATGGCTCGGGCCCGAGACCTCTCGCTGACGAGCCTGGCGGCGGAGGACGTCGCGCTGGTCGTGGTGTCGCCCAACGACCCGGCGGCGATGGCGCGCTACTGCGAGGAGTGTCGGACCGGACGCCTGCCGTTTCTGTACGATCCCAGCCAGCAGGTCGCGCGGCTCTCGGGCAAGGAGCTCGCTACGGGACTCGAGGGCGCCGCGGTCCTGATCTTGAACGACTACGAGCTCGGGATCCTGCAGAGCAAGACGGGTCTCTCGGCGGCGGAGCTGCAGGGCAAAGTCGGCGCCCTCGTCGTGACCCACGGCGCGGAGGGCTCGACCGTCGCCTCGCACAGCGAGGCCGGTCCGATCCGCCACCAGATCCCGGCGGCGCGCGTCGAAGGCACCGTCCAGGAGCCGACGGGCGTGGGCGACGCGTTTCGCGCAGGCCTTCTGCGCGGCTTGCGCGCCGGGGCTCCGTGGCCCGTGGCCGGGCGCGTCGGCAGCGTCGCGGCGGTCTACACGCTGGAGACCCAGGGGCCGCAGCCGCCGCGATACCCGCGCGAGGCGTTTGCCTCCCGCTACGAGCGCAACTTCGGCAAGGAGCCGTGGCTCGAGAAGGTCCTCGCCGGCGCGGGCCGCTGATCGATCTCCCGTTTCGGCTACAATCTCCTTCCCTTTTCGGCAACGTTCCTTGAGCCCCAAAGCCGTCCGCCGCGCTTCGTCGCAGGCCTCCGCCGTGGAGGCCGTGGAGGGCTCCTTGGAGGCTCGCGGCCTGCGATTCGGCGTCGTCTGCGCTCGCTGGAACCCCACGATCACGGAGGCCCTGCTCGCATCGGCGCTCGAGGTTCTCGAGAAGCGCGGCGCGGATGCCCGCCGCGTGACGGTCGCGCGCGTGCCCGGCGCCTTCGAGCTGCCCGCCGCGGCCCGCGCCCTGCTCGAGACCCGGCGCCCCGACGCGCTGATCGTGCTGGGCGCGATCGTCCGCGGGGAGACCACGCACCACGAGGTGCTCGCCCATGCCGTGGCGGGAGCGCTCGCGGCGCTCTCCGCCGAGCGGGGCGTGCCGGTCGGGCTGGGCCTGCTGACCTGCGACACGATGGATCAGGCTCGGGCCCGGACGGCGAAGGGCGCCGAGGCCGCCGAGGCCGCGATCGAGCTCGCCAACCTCCGCCGGCGCCTGAGGAGGGGCTAGCCCGTGGGCGTCCGGCGCAAAGCCCGCGAGCTCGCCCTGCAGATGCTCTTCGAGAACGACGTCACGGGGACCGCGCCGGAGGAGATGTTCCGCCGGTCCGAGGACATCGCGAAAGGGCCCGCGACGATGTCCGAGTTCGCCCGGAGGCTGGTCGAGGGCACGCTCGCGCACCGCCCGGAGCTCGACGATCTGATCTCCCGGCAGGCCGACCACTGGCGGCTCTCGCGGATGCCGATCGTGGACCGAAACATCCTCCGGATGGCGCTCTTCGAGCTGCTCCACGAGCCCGAGACGCCGCAACCCGTCGTGATCGACGAGGCGTTGGAGATCGCGAAGCGCTTCTCCACGCCCCGTTCCTCGCAATTCATCAACGGCATCCTCGACGGGGTCCTGAAGACCCGGCGGCCCGGGGCGTCGGCGCCGTGAGGCGGCGCCTGCTGGCGGTTCTCCTCGCGCTCGCCGCGTCGCGGCCCGCGTTCGCGGGGGAACAGTCCGCGGTGTACCGGGTGCGCGGCGCCGATGCGCGGCTGTTCGACCAGTACGACAACGACGGCTACTCGATGACCGTCGCCGCGGCGTCCGACGGCGCGATCGAGCTGCTCGTGCGGGTCAGCGACGCGCCGCTGGCCAGCACGGCGCCTTTTCCGACGGCGCGCGGCAAAGACCCCGCATTGCCGGCCTCGATCGAGCGCGACCTCTGGGCGGCGCAGCTCTCCGCCGGATCGGGCCGTCAGGTCGAAGCCGTGGAGCGCGTCCTGCTGGGCGTCGCCGCGTCCGTGCGCTACGACCCCGATCGAAGCCTGCGGCAGGACCCGGAGGGAGTGTGGCGGTCGCGGCGGGCGCACTGCGTCGGCTTCGCGGAGCTCGCCGTGGACCTTTTGCGGCGCGCCGGGATCTCCGCCCGGACCGTGCAGGGCGTCCTGCGCACGCCACCGGGCAGCGACGCCTACGAGAAGGGCCTGGGCGGGGCCTATCACCGCTGGATCGAGGTCTTCTACCCGGATCGCGGCTGGGTCTTCTCCGATCCCTGGGCCTCCGTCAACGGCGTCGACGCCCGATACATCCCCTTTTCCCGCCGCGCGCTCGAGCGGCCGCGCGAGCTGACGATCGAAGAGGATTCCCGGCGGGGGAGCCTCGACTACCGCACGGTCGAGGCGGGAGCCGCGACCGTCCGGATGCGCCCGACCTCGCCGCCCGCGACCAGGCGCTGAGCGTCGGGGGCGCACCCCCGTCGCCGCCCGCCTTTCGGCTACGATACGCGCCCATGTCGGATCGCTACGACGCCGCCGCGATCGAGAAAGCCTGGCAAAAGCGCTGGGCGGACGCCCGCGTGGCCTACGTCGACACGGCCGTTGCCGGGGAGGAGTTCTACATGCTGAACTTCTTCCCGTACCCGTCGGGCAGCCGCCTCCACGTCGGCCACGGGCGCAACTACATCCTCGGAGACGCCCTCTACCGGCGCGGAAGGATGGCGGGCAAGCGGATGCTCAACCCCATGGGCTGGGATGCCTTCGGGCTTCCCGCCGAGAACGCGGCGATCGCGAGCGGCATCCACCCGCGCGAGTACACGCTCGGCAACATCGCGCGGATGAAGGAGCAGCTCGCGAGCCTCGGAACGCTCTACGACTGGTCCAAGGAGCTCGCCTCCTGCGAGCCGGAGTACTACCGCTGGAACCAGTGGCTCTTCCTGCGGATGTGGGAGAAAGACCT
>DATBIJ010000106.1:0-6654 GCA_036557025.1 Thermoanaerobaculia bacterium
TCGTCCACGACGACTATGCGCCTCATCGCGCGCCCCTCGCGAAGGGAAGCAGGATCGTGACCTCCGAGCCGAAGCCGGCTTCCGAAGAGAGGCTGATGCGCCCGCCGTTGGCTTCGAGGATCTCCTTCGTCACGGCCAGACCGATTCCCTTGCCGCGCGTGCCGGTCGAAAGCGCGCCGGCCCCCCGGAAGGCGTAGTCGAAGGCGTGCGTCCGCTCCTCGGGCGTCATGCCGATGCCGGTGTCCTTGAAGACGACGAATGCGTGCGGCCCCGCCGGGCCGGCGCGAATGCGGATCTCGCCCCCTTCGGGCGTGTACTTGACGGCGTTCTCGAGCACGTTGCGGAAGGCCCGCTGCAGCGCGACGGGATCCGCGGCGACGGAGAGCTCCGGCTTCTCCGCGATGAACTCGATGCGGCGCCGCCCGGAAAGCGACAGCCGGTACGCGGTCGCCAGCGATCCCAGGATCTCGACGAGGTCGGCCGAGGGGGCGGGCTCGGCGGCCGCGGGGGCGGCGGAGGCCGGCTCCCGTTCGCCTCCGGCGGCTGCCCGGGGCGGCTCCGCCGCGCCGAGCAGTTTCTCGGCGAGCTCGATCTCGCGCGAGAGGTTCGCCAGGTGCTCCGGGTTCGGTAGCTCCCCGCGCCGGGCGCCCTCGGAGATGAGATCCGAATAGACGCGCAGCACCGAGAGCGGCGACTTGAGATCGTGGAGGATCGCTTCCTCGCGACGGCGGCTCGCCGCGGGAGCGGCCGCTTCCGACTCGGCGTCCGCGACCGGCAGGCGCGCCGGAAGCGGCGGGGAGAGCGCCGAGTCGGCGGGAGCGGCGCCGCCGCGGCGGCTCGCCGTCTCGAGGGCGACGAGGAAGCCCGGCCCCGAGAGCCCGATCAGCAGAAGCGAGAGCAGGCCCGCCGCGGGAAGCGGCCAGGCCCCGAGCGCCAGCACCACGCCGGCGCCGGCGGCGCAGAGGACGGCGTCGAATCGGGCGGCGGCTCTGCCTTCCAGGTGCCAGGCCAGGCCGACGCCGGCGGGAAGCAGCAGGGCAAACATCGCCTGCCCGCCCCCGAGCGGCGCGATCGCGGCCCAGAGAAGTCCCTGATCGACCAGCATCGCCAGCGGCGAGGCGAAGGTTCCGAGGCCCCGGGCGAAGCCGCGCGTCGACAGGAACGCCGTCGTCATCGAAGCGCCTGCCAGCGCCGCGAAGAGTCGGGGGTCGCCGGCCGCGAGCACGATCGTGAGCAGGCAGGAGAAAGAAAAGAGCCCGGACGCCGCCGCCCGATGCGCGGCGAAGCCCTCAGGCATCCGGGGAATCGGAGGATCGGATCATCGGCTCTGCCCCCTCTCCCTTCGGGAGAGGGCCGGGGTGAGGGCTCTGCTCCCTCTCCCGGCGGGAGAGGGCGGGGTGAGGGGCCTCGCCGGCGCCTCTACACATACGCACACCCCACGCGAACCCCGCCGTCCGGAAGCGGCGCCCAGTTGATGGCCTTCAACCGGATCGGAAACCTCTCGGAGTTGAGCCGCCGGAAGATCTCGCCCGACCAGCGGCGCGGCCACTTCTCGGGCTGAGGCGCTCGCAGCGCGATCCCGCCGAAGCTCAGGTCCACGACCGGCGCCGTCCAGGGATCGCCGCCCTGGCGCAGCAGCCGCACGTGGGTCTCCGCCGGCGAGAAGCGCGGGTGGCTGCGTCGGTCGGCGCCCGGGAAGTTGGATTGCTCGCGGCACTGGTAGAGACGAAGGTCGGCGACCTTGAGGAGGAACTCCGCCGTCTTCCCGTCGGTCGGGTACGTCGAGATGCCGTAGTGCACGCCGATCTTCAGGTCCGAGCGTGGCGGGAGCGCGAGCGCCGAGACGCGCTTGCGGATGCGCTCGGCGACCTGCACGGCGAAGAGGAAGCTCGTGTTCGGCAGCACGACGACGAACTCGTCGCCGCCCCAGCGGCAACCGGCGTCGACCGTGCGGAGCGACTCGCGGACGACGCGCGCGGTTCGCAGCAGCACGCCGTCGCCGACCGGGTGCCCGTAGCGGTCGTTGACGGCCTTGAAGTCTTTCAGGTCCATCATGACGACGGAAACGATTCCCTCGGCGCGCTCCGACCGCGCGATCTCGCGCGCCAGATGCTCCATCAGGAAGCGGCGGTTGTACAGTCCCGTCAGCGGATCCGTCAGCGCGCTGACGCGAAGCAGCAGCAGCTCCCGCTCCGACACCAGGCGCGGCTCGCGGAGCTTCCCTTTCCGGCTGTGGAAGTAGTGCAGCAGGACCGTCTGCAGGGAGAGCGGGCGGCCGAGCTTTTCCCGCATCTGCGGCAGCAGCTTCTCGATTTCTTCCCAGTGGTCCTCGGCGTCCGGCGCCGAGAGCGGCAGGCCGAGCCATTCCGCGAAGAGCTGTCTCAGGACCTCCGCGCGCCGGGACGTTCGAGTGGCGAGCGCCAGCGCCCGGCGAAACCGGGGCAGGGAAAAGTCCCTCTGCCGTCCGAGCCGCGCCAGCGACGCGACGCGCGGGTTCTCCTCGTCCTGCTCCAACCCACCGCCTCCTCCCGGTCCGCCCCCCGCCGGGTCGTGAATCTAGAGGTGCCTGCGGCTCTTCCGCGCCGATTGCGCGGCCGGCAGATCCGGGTTCTCGTCTTCCCGCGCGAGGCGAGCGACGGCGCCGGCCGCCTCCTCGACCGCGTCGCCGAGCGGGAAAACGAGAACCATCTGCCCTTCCTTCAGGAGATCCACGAGCTCGCGATCCGAGCGCGCCCAGAGAACGCGATTGCCGGCCACGAGAAGCCGCGCCTCCGCGAGATCGCCCGACCCTTCCGGCTCCAGGCGCGCCAGCGCCTCCGAGCAGCGGCGGATCTTCGCGAGCCCGATGCCGGCCGCGCGGAGCCGCGCCGCGACGCGAAGCCGCACGACGTCCGCGAAGGAGTAGCGGCGCGCGGAGCCGTATCCCGAGGCGCGCTCGAGCGACGGGCGGAGGAAACCCAGACGGTCCCAGTGATCGAGCTGACGCGCCGTGAGGCCGGTCAGGCGGCCCACTTCGGCAGTCGAGAAGCTCCGGAGCACACCGCTGAATTTCATGGATGTAGTTTCGTAATTCTAACACGGAAAGAGGGTTAGCGGGTGCGCGCCGGATGCCTGAAAGCCGGATCGCCCGCGGCGAACCGGACCCTGCCCGCGCACCATAATTCGGGAATCAGGCGTCGCGCATCGCGCGGAGTTCGTCCGGGAGCCGCCCGGACGCAGAGGGAGGCGGCGATGAGAGTCGGAAGAGCGCTCGTTCTGATCGGCGGCCTGCTTCTGGCGTCCCCCCTGGGGGCGCAGCACGAGGGGCACTCGCATGCCGGCGGGGAGGCGGAGCTCGGCGTCGTTCACTTCCCCGTCTCCTGCAGCGAGGCCGCGCGCAAGCAGTTCAACCGCGCCGTCGCGATGCTCCACTCCTTCTGGTACGAGGAGTCCGAGAAGGCTTTCCGGCAGGTCGCCGCCGCCGATCCGCGCTGCGGGATGGCCTGGTGGGGCGTCGCGATGACGCAGTACCACCCGATCTGGTACCCGCCGACCCCCGCGGAGCTCGCGGCGGGGGGGGATGCCGTGGCGAAAGCGCGTGCGGCCGGAGCGCCGACCGAGCGCGAGAAGGCCTATATCGAAGCGATCGGCGTCTTCTACGACGGCTCCGAGGGAGTGCCGCACAAGACACGCGCCGCCGCCTACGAAAAGGCGATGGGGCAGCTGTCGGACAAGTACCCCGATGACCTGGAAGCCGCGGCGTTCCACGCCGTCGCCCTCCTGTGGACGCTTTCGGTCAGTCCGAACGACGAGACCAATCCGAGACAAGCGGCGGCGATCCTCGACCGGATCGCCGGGAAGATGCCATCGCATCCCGGCGTCCTCCACTATTACATCCACGCCTACGACACGCCGAAGCTCGCCCCGATGGCCCTGGATGCCGCGCGCACCTACGCGAAGGTCGCGCCCGCCGTCCCGCACGCGCTGCACATGCCGTCCCACATCTTCACGCGGCTGGGTCTCTGGCCCGACGCCATCGATTCCAATCGCGCTTCCGCCAGGACGGCGCGCGACTACGAGAGAGAGACGGGCATGGCCGGGGCGTGGGACCAGGAGCTCCACGCGCTCGACTACCTCGAGTACGCCTATCTCCAGCGGGGCGACGACGAGAGCGCCAGGGCGGTCCTCGACCGGACGCGCGCGGTGCGAAGCGTCGAGCCCGTCGGCCTTTCGGCGGCCTACGCGCTCTCGGCGATTCCGGTGCGCTGGAGCGTGGAGGGCCGGCGCTGGGCCGAGGCGGCCGACCTGAAGCCGTCGCCGGCGGACTTTCCCTGGGAGAAGTTTCCGATCGCCGAGGCGATGACGGCCTGGGCGCGGGCCCGCGGCGCGATCCACACGGGCGACCGCGCCGCGGCGGCCGCGGAGATCGCGCGCCTCCGGGCGATCCGCGATCGGCTGGCCGGAGCGGCGCAGGCCTATGACTGGTCGGTGCCGGTCGAGATCCTGCGGCTGGAGGCTGCCGGATGGCTCGCGCGCGCCGACGGAAAGAACGACGAAGCGCTGTCGCTGCTGCGCGACGCGGCGGCCCGGGAGGACGCGACCGACAAGCACGCCGTCTCGCCGGGTTGGATCGTCCCGGCCCGGGAGCAGCTGGCCGAGGTGCTTCTCGAGATCGGCCGGCCGGGCGACGCGCTGAAGGAGTACGAGGCCGCGATCGCGGTCGCGCCGAACCGGTTCAACGCGCTCGCGGGCGCCGCTGTCGCCGCGAAAGCCGCCGACAATATGGCGGCCGCGACGAAGTACTCGGCGCGCCTGATCGAAATCGCCTCCCCATCGAGCAAGCGCCCGGAACTCGTTGCTGCCAGGGCATTTATGAGCCAGAAGATCGCCGCAGGCGGGGGCGCCTCCAGCAGGTAGCCTCAAGCTGGTCCGGAGCCCCCGGATAACTCCGGGCAGTTTCCTCGCGTATGGAATACTGAAACTGACCGGTCAGTTTCGGAAAGAATCTCCATGCCGCGAGTCAAGACAGACGAAAAGCTCGAGGAAATTCTCGCCGCCGCGTCGCAGGTCTTCGCCCAGAAGGACTTTCACGAGGTCCTGATCGACGAGATCGCCGAGGTCGGCGGCATCGGCAAGGGAACCGTCTACCGCTACTTCCGGACGAAGGAAGACCTCTATTTCGCGGTCATCCTCAGAGGCCTCGACCGGCTGGACGTCGTCCTGTCGGCCGCCCTCCCGCAGGAGGCCTCGCCGGTACGCCGCCTGGAGCGGATCGCTCGCGAGATCCTGTCTTTCTTCTGGCACCAGCGGTCGCTCCTGATGCTGCTCTACCGCGACGAGAAGAGCCTGCGGTCCCGCCACGGCGGCCTGCGGGAAGGGCACGACCGCCTCGTCCGGCAGGTCCAGGAGGCGATCCTCGAAGGGATCCAGAGACGCGAGTTCCGGGGCGTCGATCCCTACACGGCGGCCGAGATGTTTCTGGGAATGATCCGCGGCATCAACATCTTCCGCAGGGACGAGGATACGGTCGACGCGCTGGTTGCGGAGATCGTGGGAGTCTTTACGAAGGGAGTGTCGCGCGCATGAGCAGGAAATGGCTCGCGGGAGCGGCCGCTGCCGCAGCCACGGGACTGCTCGCCGCCGGCTGCGCGCACGTCGTCCCCGAAAAGGCCGTCTCCGCGGCGGTGGCGCCGGCTCCCGCGATTCCGTGGACGCCGCCCCCGGAGGGGCGCGCCGCGGAGGCCCCCGAGGCCAAGACGCTCGAGATTCCCGCGGAGTACCTGAAGCCGGGCACGACCCTTTCTCTGGCGCAGCTCGTCGACGTCGGGCTGCGGAACAATCCGCGCACGCGTGAAGCCTGGTACTTCGCGCGCGCCGCCGCGGCCGAGGTCGGGATCCAGAGGGCCGAGTTCTTTCCGGTCATCGAGCTCGACGGCTCGATCACGCGACAGAAGACCTCCGCCGTCGGCGGGCAGTTCACCTTCCTGCAGACCACGTACGGCCCGGCGGCGTCGCTCAACTGGCTGCTCTTCGATTTCGGAGGCGGCCGCATGGCGGACGTCGCGGAGGCGCAGGCCGCCCTGTACGCCGCCGACTGGGGTCACAACGCGGCGATCCAGGACGTCGTTCTCTCGATCGCCCGAGCGTACTACGCGTATCTGAACGCGAAGGCGCTGGTCGTCGCGCGCGAGTCGAACCTCGAGGAAGCCCAGCGCAACCTGGACGCGGCCGAGGAGCGGCACCGCGCGGGTGTCGCGACGATCGCCGACGTGCTCCAGGCCAAGACCGTCGTGTCGCGCGCGGAGCTCAACCTGCAGGAAGCGCAGGGCCAGGTGCAGATCATCCGCGGCGCGCTCGCCACGGCCGTCGGCGTTCCCGCGAACTCTCCCGTCGACGTTGGAGACCTCCCGGAGGAACTGCCGCTCGACCGGGTCTCCGAGAGCGTCGAGGAGCTGATCGCGCGTGCGATGGCGGAGCGTCCGGATCTCGCGGCGCGGCGGTTCGACGCCGAGGCAGCGCAGAAGCACATCCAGTCGGTGCGCTCCGAAGGGCTCCCGAAGCTCTTCGCGTCCGGCAACGTGAACCGGATCTACTACTACAACACGGCGGGCCGGCCGTACTCGAACAACTACTCGGGCTCGATCCTGCTCACGGTTCCGGTGTTCCGCGGCTTCG
>DATBIJ010000107.1:0-6267 GCA_036557025.1 Thermoanaerobaculia bacterium
CCACCAGGTAAAGGGAAGCCTGCTGGAGGAGGATCGACACGCCCGCTGTACGGAGCAGAGCGACGCGATGCGGAGAGCGGCGGCTGCGGGCTGCGGAGGGTCTAGAAGGCCACGGCCACGCCGCCCATCAGGCGGCTGGTCGCGACCGGCTCCTCGCGGCGCTCCTGCGGCGTGGAGATCTTGGCCTGCTCCAACGCGACGAGCAGCTTGCAGGCGGAGCCGAAGGGCGTGATGCCCAGCACGGCGAGATCCTGCGCGACCGAAACCGCCATGCGGTCGGTGTCGTTGTCGATCGTGTCGCCGGGCGTCGCCAGCTCCTGCCGCACGCCCCGCACGAGGATCGCCACGCCGGTGCCCGTCGGGAGGATCTCCAGCGACGCGCGCGCGGTCCAGAAGCTGCCATCGGAGGACTGGATGCCGTACACCTGGGCGGAGTTCGAATCGATCTCGCCGTCGACCTGTCCCCAGCTCGCGGAGACCGTGCCGGCCACCGTCTCGGTGAAGCGGTGGCGCGCCGACGCCTTCGTCTGCCGCAGCGTGTTGCCGGGCATCAAGTAGACGCTGTCGAAGTCGGTCAGGAACTCGCCCTCGAAGAACGCCCGGACGACCTCGTCGATCTGCTGCTCGGAGACCTCGACGCTCAGGCCCGATGTCGTGCCGACGCCGGTCTCGAGGCCCGCGGCGTAGTGGACGCGCGAAGCGGGCTCGAAGGTCTCGTGGATCGATCCGATGCGCGGCAGGACCGTTCCCGGCACCGCGGCGTCCTTCTCGGTCACGCGGGTCAGGCCGCGCACGTAGAGGACCGCACCGTCCGCGATCTGGTAGCGGGCCGCGACACGCGGCGCCACGCCGTAGCCCGTGGCGTCGTAACGGCCGACGGCGCCGCCCTCGGCGGTGAGGCGCTCGGAGATCTTCACGATCGCGGAGGCCCAGAGGTCCGCGTCCGGCGAGCTCTGGAAGAACGCGCCGTCGATGCCCGCGCCGCTCGCGCCGACCGTCGCCTCGCGCTCCCGATAGGTCACGCCGAGCGAGACGCCGGGCAGATCCTCGCGCGCCGGCCGCGCGTAGCGTCCGTTGACCTCCCACGTGCGGGAGGCCAGCGGGAAGAACGCGACGCCCGCGGCGGTCGCGCTGTAGAACTGATCCTCTTCGATGAAGCGCGCGGCGACCGACTCGACGCGCCCTTCCTCGCCCCCGCGGCTCCAGCTGACGGAATGCGCTTTCAACGTCGCGGGCCGATCGTCGCCGAAGCTGACGTTGTTGCGTCGCGTCGACAGGCGGATGTTCTGGGAGGCGGTGGGGGAGACGTGCAGCGCGATCCCGGTCGCGTCGCCGTCGGTGACACCCTCGCTCTCGGGTCGGTCGGAAACGGCGGCGTACTCGCCGGAGACGTCGTAGCGCCAGCCGTTGGGAAGTCCGCCGGCGACGTCGACCTTCGTGCGCGAGAGCTGCGACGCGTCGCTCGCGGTCACGCCGGTCATCGTCTGGACCTCGCCGCCGACGAGCTTGCTGGCCGCGCCCACGGCGACCGCGCCGGCCACCGGTGCCTCGCTGCCGATCTCCTCGGCCTCGATCATGCGCAGCACGTCACCGGGAACCTTGTCGCGGATCGACCAGAGCGAATCTCTCTCGCTCGTCGCGGGGCGGGGTTTCGCGGCGGCGGTGGCCAGATCGATGACGACCGAGCTGATGCGGTCGGGCGCGCTCTCGTGCCAGACGCGGACCAGCGCCGGAAGGAACCCCTTCTTGTAGGCGATCAAGTCGTAGACGCCCACCGGGGCCGCGGCCAGGACGAACGTGCCGTCGGGCGCGGTGCGCGAGCGCGAGAGCGAGGCGTCGGCGAGGTTGTAGAACACGACGAGGGCCCCGGAGACGGGAATCTCCACGGAGCGCACGACGCCGGAAATCGGGGGCGCAGGCGGCGGCCCGGCCACTGCCCGCCCGGAGAGCAGGACCAAGAAAAGGCCGCTGGAAGCGATCAGTCTTTGCAACCTCATCCGATCGCAGTAACCCGATTCCGAAATATACAACCCGGTCGGGGCCGGCGCCACTCCCGGGAAGATGTTTTTTTGACCGACCGGTCAGAAATATGAGCCTCGAGCATGTGACCCCATCGTCGGATCGGGACGCCCCGCCAGACGCGATGTTCCCGCCTCATCGTCCTCGCGTCAGCAATCCCTTGATCACGTGTCCTGCGATCGAGGGATTCTCCTTGAGCCGGCGCACGGAGTACGCGTACCAGGAATCGCCGTAGGGCACGTACACACGCAACCGGTGGCCTTGCGCGACGAGGCGGCGGCGAAGCGTTCCCGCGACGCCGAGCAGCATCTGGAACTCGTATCGCTCGCGCGGGAGCTTCAGGCGCCGGATCGTCGCGAGCGCGCGCTCGACCAGGATCGTGTCGTGGGTCGCGATGCCGACGTATGCCCCGCCCGAGAGAAGCTCTTCGACCATGGCGGCGTAGTTGTCGCGGATCTCCTCGCGACCCTGGTACGCGATCTCCGGCGGCTCGACGTAGATGCCCTTGCAGACGCGCACGTTGCCCTTGCGGCTCGCGGCGTCGCGGGCGTCCGCGAGGCTGCGGTGCAGATAGGCCTGCAGCACCAGGCCGACGGGCTCGCCCCGCGAGAACTGATCGCGCCAGATGCCGATGGTGGCCTCCGTGACCGAAGAGTCCTCCATGTCGATCCGCACGAAGTTGCCGTGGCGCTTCGCGGCCTCGAGGATCTTCGCGAGCTCGGCGCGGCAGTGCGCGGGGTCCAACTTCAGGCCCAGCGCCGTCAGCTTGACCGAGACGTTGGAGTCGAGCCCGTTCGCGGCGATCGCCTCGAGCGCGCGCCGGTACTCCTCGACGGTCGCCGCGGTCTCCGAGAGCCCGACGATGTCCTCGCCCAGAACGTCGAGCGTCGCCATGCAGCCTTCGGCGTTGAGCGCCCGCACCGTGGCAACGGCCTGCGCGAGCGTCTCGCCCGCGACGTAGCGGGACGCGATGCTCCGGACGACCGCGCGCGGCACGATCGGCAGCGACCGGACGACGAGGTCGTTGAGCAGCTGCATGCCGCGGCAGAGTCTATTCGCGGTTGGCCGGCGGCTCGCCGTCGCGGGCGGCGCGCGCGAAGCACCAGACGTGGACCTCCCGCGCCCCGCCTTTCTTCAAGGCCGCCGCGCAGGCCCGCGCCGTCGCCCCCGAGGTCGCGACGTCGTCGACGAGGAGGACCCGAGCCGGGACCCGCGTGTGCGCGCGGAATGCCCCGCGCACGTTCTCGACACGGCGGGCGAGCGGCAGCCCGCTCTGCCGGCGCGTGCGCCGGATCTTCACCAGCACGCGGCGGGAGATCGGAAGGCGAAGCTGCCGGGCCAACGCGCCCGCGATCAGGTCCGCCGCCCGCCGCGGCCCGAAGAATCGCAGGCGCCGGAAGGAGGGAACCGCCACCACCAGATCGACGTCGGGCGGCGGGCCCAGCCGCGCCAGGATCCGCGCGGCCAGATGCGGGGCGAGCTCGTCGGCGCCGCGAAACTTCAGCGCGAGCAGCACCCGCCGCGCGATTCCGCGGTACGGCGCGGCGGCGCGCAGCGAGTCGAAGGCGGGCGGGTCGAGCAGGCAGCGTCCGCACCGCGGCACCGCGGCGGCCGGCAGCGGCTCGTCGCAGCGGCCGCATCGCGCGGGTGGCGGCCCGGGCAGCGCGCGCCAGCACGCCGCGCAGACGCCGCCGGAGAAAAACTCCGCGAGCGGCTCCCGGCACGCGTGACAGAGCGACGCGAGCAGGAAGTCCGCCAGCGGCCGCAGAGGCCGGGGCAGCGTCCAGCCGATCCTTTCCCGCGACGCCGCGGCATCGGGCTCCGTAGAACGCATCGGGCCGGCCGCGAGGCCGCTCCCCGCTTTCGCGTCTTCGTCGACCACCGTAAACTCATCCCGCGGAGGTGTTCGTGCGCTCCATGCTCCTGCGGCTCGCCCTGTCTCTCACGGGTCTCCTGATCCTTGTTGTCGCGACGCCCGCCGCGGCCCAGACGACCGCGACCGACCGCCGCGCCTTCGGGATCGGGGCCTCCATCGGACTGGTCAACGACATCACCGACGACTTCGAGATCGACAACTTCGAGGGACCCGAGTTCGAGGGGTGGATGGAGTACCGCCTCATCGACCGGACGATCCTCCGCGTCACGTACGGCAGCCCCAAGCCGCTCGGCGAGATCCCCGAGCCTCCGCCCGCGGCGCCCGGCAACCTGGTGCAGCGCGTGACCTACTGGACCATCGGCACCGAGTACCTCTTCTGGGAGGGGGACTACGTCTCGGGAGTCTTCGGAGGAGTCGGCCTCTACGAGGTCGACGCGCAGCAGACCGAGGAAGACACCTGGGGCTGGCATCTCGGCGTCTCGGGAGATCTCGGGATCAAGGGTGGCCTCTCCCTGGTGGGCCGCCTCTCGTACCACTGGGTGGACTCGGACGTGAAGGTCCGGTTCGTGAAAGCGGACGCGGGGCTCACCTACCGCTTCTGACCCGCACGCGCGCGGGGAAGGCTCGCGGGGAACCGCTACCCGTTGCTGCCCGAGTCCTCGGATCCCGGAAGCAGAGGCAGCAGCGTGGACTCCTTCTTCGAGGCCAGCGAAAGCTCCGTGCGGGCGCGCGAGACCCCCTTGATGGTCAGGATGCGCCGCTGAAGGAACTCGGCCAGGGTCGCGGGATCGGCCGCTTTGACCTTGAGGCGGTAGGAGTACTCGCCGGCGATGTAATGGCAGTCCTGCACGTCGAGCAGCTTCTCGAGCTCGTCGACGAAGGCCTTTTCGAAACGGGGATGCTCCAGGCCGACATCGATGTAGGCCGTCAGCGGGAAGCCCATCTTTTCGTGGTCGAGCAGCGCCACGAACCCCTTGATCATTCCGTGGCGCTCCATCTTCTTGATGCGCTCGTTGACCGAGGGGGTCGTCAAGCCGACGGCGCCGGCGATCTTCGCCTGCGACAGCTTGCCGTTGCGCTGCAGCATGTCGAGAATCCGGAGATCGATTTCGTCGATAGTCATCTCGCGGCCCTAAAAAGTTTCAATCTGCTCGGTCTCCGGGGGCCTTACGAAATTAGAAGCTGTTGGAAATGAGTCTAATAATATTAGCCGAATGGGCCGAGTCAATCCCTACTTTTGCGGCCCTATAATCCCCCAAACCCATGAAAAAGCGGGACTACTACGAGGTTCTCGGCGTCCCGAAATCGGCTTCTGAAGCCGACCTGAAGAAGGCCTATCGGCGCCTGGCCCGAAAGCTCCACCCCGACGTCAACCCCGGCGACAAGTCCGCCGAGAAGAAGTTCCAGGAGGTCCAGGAGGCCTACGACGTCCTGGGGGACAAGGAGAAGCGCCGCGCCTACGACCGATTCGGCCATGCCGGCCCGCCGCCTCCCGGCTTCGAGGCAGCCGGCGGAGGCGGATTTCCCGGCGGCTTCCCCGGAGGGGCGGAAGGCTTCTCCTTCGAGGGGGGCGATCTCTCGGATCTCTTCGGCAACATTTTCGGCGGGCGCTTTCGAGCGTCGGGGCCGCGTCCCGGAACCGACGTCTCGGGAACGATCGAGATCCCTTTTCGCGACGCGGTTCTCGGCGGCACGGCCTCGGTTGCGATCCGGCGCGAGAAGGCCTGTCCGCAGTGCGGTGGCAGCGGGCGGGTGGGGAAGGGGCCGTGCCCGAACTGCCGCGGCTCCGGGGTCATCGTCGAGTCGGAGAACGTCCGGCTGAAGATCCCCGAGGGCACCGAGGACGGGGGCACGATCCGCGTCCCGGGGAAGGGCTCGGACGGTAGCGGGGGCGCCCCGCCGGGTGATCTCTACGTCACGGTGACGGTTCCCGCGCATCCGTACTTCGAGCGCCAGGGCGACGACATCCACGGTGTCGTTCCGGTGACGGTGAAGGAGGCGTACGCGGGCGCCGAGATCGACGTGCCGACGATCCACGGCACGGTGCGCGCGAAGATCCCCGCGGGCACGCAGGGGCGGCAGAAGTTCCGCCTCCGCGGCAAGGGCGTGAAGAACCCGCGAACCGGCGCGGTCGGAGACCACCTCTACTCGGTCCGCGTCGTGCCGCCCAGGACGATGACGCCGGCCGGCCTCGACGCCGCGACGCTGATGGACTCGCTCTACGACGCGCCCGTGCGCGCCGATCTGCCGAAGGGGCTGTGAGTGGTGTGAATGTGAATGGTGAATGGTGAATCGACCCTCCATTCACGATTCACGATTCACGATTTACGAAAAAGCCCGGCGACTGCCGGGCTTTTTCTGAGCGCGCAACG
>DATBIJ010000108.1:0-10402 GCA_036557025.1 Thermoanaerobaculia bacterium
AGACTGCCCGGGCTCGCTTGCTGGCCGGTGCGCTCCCACGGTACATTGCGCGGCGAGAGTGACCGTGAAGGTCACCCGGACGCGGCGGCGGATCCCAACCCCGCCGCGCCGTGGGATTCGGAGGGGGTCGGGGTCACGCAACGCTACGCGAAAGTGGCGGAACTGGCAGACGCGCAGGATTCAGGATCCTGTGGGGTAAAACCTGTGGGGGTTCGAGTCCCCCCTTTCGCACCAAGAGCACCCACATTGCCTACGCCCATCCGCATGCGGAAAGGGGAGGACGAGAACCCCCGGGGGAGCTCGAGGGGGCGTAGCCCCCTCGCCCGTCGAGCGTCGGCCGCGGCCGCAGGCAAAAACCGGCGAAGCCGGCGGCCGACACGAGTCCCCCCTTTCGCACCAAACAATCGAATCCTTCTCGCGATCGGCGGAGTCGTTCTGAGGCTGGCGAGGCGTTGACGCCGGGCGGCAGCGATTCGCCTGAACCGTTGGAGGAGTCGTGAGCGTCACCGAGTCTGAAGCCCGCTTGCTCGAAGACCCATCCCGCGACCCTGTTGCCACCGATGGCGACAAGTACAAAGTGGTGCTCGAGAACGACCGCGTCCGGGTACTCGAGTACCGCGACAGCCCCGGCCAGCGAACGACCCCGCACCACCATGCGGATTACGTGATGTGCGCGCTGAGCTCGTTCAAGCGTCGGTTTGTCTTGTCCGGGGGCCGGGAGGCCGTTCGGGATGTCCCCCTCGGAGCGGTCGTGTACGGCCCGGCGCAGTCGCATATCGGTGAGAACGTCGGCTCGACGGACACACACGTCTTGATCATCGAGCTGAAATGACCCCCGCGAAGTTTCGGAAGCTGGCCCTGGCCCTTCCCGAGGCGGTCGAGAGCTCGCACATGGGCCACCCGGACTTTCGGGTCGGCGGGAAGATCTTCGCGACGCTGAGTGGCCCGGGCCATCGCCGGGCGATGGTCAAGCTGACAGAGGACCAGCAGCACGCGCTCACGCGCTCGATGCCGGACGTGTTCACGGCGGTACCGGGCGGATGGGGCCGCCAGGGCGCCACCTATGTCGGACTCCCGAAGGCGGACGCCGCGGCGGTCTCCGACGCGCTTCAGATGGCCTGGCGGAACACGGCGCCGAAGAAGCTTCTCTCGCTCCATCCCACGACCCGCAGGGGGCGGAAAACCCGGAAGTAGGACCGAGCCGGCGTCGCCGACTCCCCGGTAAGATCGGGAAATGACCCGACCGCGCGCCTCCCGGTTGCTCCTGCTGGTTCTCGCGGCGAGCCTCCGGGCCCTTCCAGGATTCTCCCAGCTCGGCGGGATGCCGGGCGGCGCTCACGCGCCGGCAGGCCCCGAGCCGACGCCCGTCGAGGAGGATGCGTACGGTCGCGAGACGCCACGCGGGTGCTTCCTCGGCTTCGTCAACGCGGCGCAGAAGGGCAACGATGCCGTGGCCTCCGAGTACCTGCAGTGGCCGGTGCGGGGCCTCCGAGAGACCAAGTTCGAGATCGCGCGACGGCTGAAGTACGTCCTGGACGTCGGCTACGAAGGCCGACTGATGTCGCTCTCTCAGTCCCCCCAGGGCGACCTCGACGATGGACTGGCGGCGCCCCAGGAACTCGTCGGCGAGATCGTCGCCGGCGACGAGCGCGTGGATGTCCTGCTCGTTCGGGTTCCCCAGAAGCAGGGGCATTCGCTCTGGTTCATTTCCGCGAACACGCTGCGCGAGGTCCCGAAGCTCTACGAAGCGGTCGGGTTCCCCGATCTGGAGCGGCGACTGCCGACGTTTCTGGTGGACACGACGATCGCCGGCTTCGCGCTGTGGAAGCTGCTCGCGCTCGTGCTGGGAATCCCGCTGCTCTTCGCGGCCGTCTGGTTCCTGCTGACGGGAATCCTGTTCGTCACACGCAAGCTGCGTCGCCGCAAGGAAGGCGCCGTCGGTGCCCGGGAATGGATGACGGCGGTTCGCGCGCCGCTGGCGCTGCTGATCTCTTTCGTCCTGACCGCCTTCCTGCTGCGAACTCTGGGCATCCCGATCGTGAGTCGCTTCTGGCTCATCCGGATCCTGATCCCGCTCTTCTTTCTTTCGCTGATCTGGCTGATCTTCCGGGTCCTCGACGTGATCGCGCGGCAGGCGAAGGAACGCATCGCGGCGGCCGGCACGCGGCCCCCCTTGAGGGGCCTCGGGTTCGGTCTGCGCATCCTGAAAGTGGTCGTGTTCCTCCTCGCAATTCTCGGGATGCTGGCCGCGTTCGGCGTGGATCTGACCGCGACCCTCGCGGGTCTTGGAATCGGCGGCCTGGCGCTCGCCTTCGCCGCCCAGAAGAGCCTGGAGAATCTCTTCGGCGGTTTCGTGGTGCTCGGGGGAGGCGCGATTCGAATCGGCGACGTCTGCCGGATCGGCAGCCACCTCGGCGAGGTGGAGGACATCACGCTGACCTCGACACGGCTGCGAACCAACGGTCGTACGGTCGTCACCATCCCCAACGGCCAGATGGCCACGGAGCGAGTCGAGAACCTCACCCGGCGCGACAAGTTCTGGTTCCGCCACGTGGTCGGCATGCGATACGACACGCCGCCGGAGCGGATCGAGAAGGTGCTGGAGGCCTGGCGGGCGATGTTCGCGGCGGACCCTCGGGTGGTGACGTCCACCCCCGCACGCGTACGCTTCATCGCGCTCGGCGCCTCGTCGCTCGACGTCGAGCTCTTCGCGTACGTGCGCGTGGACGACTACGACGCGTTTCTCGCGGTCCAGGAGGAGCTGCTGCTGCGGGTGCTGCGTGTCGCGACCGAGAACGGCGTGGGGATCGCGTTCCCATCGACCAGCGTGTACCTGGAGAAGATGGCCGGCGAGGCCGACTCGAAGCAACTTCCGCGAGCCGGGTTCGCGCCCGACTGAAGCCTCAGGCCTCCAGAGGCCGCTTTCCCGGCGAGTACTTCAGCACCCTGGCCTTCTCCATCGTGACCAGGCCCTCGGAGACCATCTCGTCCAGGATGGGGAGGAGCCGCTCGACGTGCTCGGCCGTGTCGACGATCTCGATCACGATCGGCAAGTCCTGGGAGAGCCGCTCCAGCCGTGTCGTGTGCAGGACGCTGCGCGCCCCGAAGCCGGCGATCCCGCGAAACATCGTGGCGCCGGCGAAGCCCTCCCGGCGAAGGCGCTCCAAGAGCGCGTCGGACAGCGGCCGGCCATGCCATCGATCCGACTCGCCGAGGAAGATCCGGACCAGGAGTTGCTCGCCGTCCAAGACTCGCATCCGCTCTCCTCTCAGGCCATCAGCCAGCGAACCAGCGCGACGCCCGCCAGCCCGGCCAGGAGGCAGCCGGCGACCGTAGCCAGGATGTTTGCCACCGCGGCTCCGAAAGCGCCCGCCTGCATGGATTGGAGCGTCTCGTAGTTGAAGGTGGAGTAGGTCGTGAAGCCCCCGAGAGCGCCCGTGGCGATGGCGACGCGGAGCGTCGGAGGGATGGCAGCGGTGGTGACGCCGATCTCGGCGACGACTCCCAACAGAAAGGAGCCAAGCACGTTGACCAACAGCGTTCCCCAGGGGAATCGGGTGCCCGCAACCGCCAGGATCCAACCCGAGAGAAGGTAGCGCGCGCCGGTGCCAACGGCACCTCCCAGGCAGACCAAGAGGAATCGCGACATGGCGTCCCCTCAGCGCGGCTGAACGACCGGGGGCGGCGGCGAGAGGTTCGGAAACCCGTTCGGGTTGACCGGCGGAGGGGCATAGAAACCCGGAGGTCCGACCAGCGGGAACCCGTTGGGGCGGACGGACGAGGGCGGCGCCGGCCCGGGGCTCGGTGGATTGGGAGGCGCCGGATTGCAGCAAAAGCCTCCCCAGCCCCAGGCGTAGTAGCCGTAGTCGTAACCGTAGCCGATGTCCCTAGGGGCCGACGGTTCCGGCTCGGGGTCGGGCTCGCGCGAGGGGCCTTCCAGGTCCCGCATCAAGACCGTCGCCTTCTGAGTGCCGGCCGGCTTCTCGGCGACCTGCTCCTCGCGGACCCGCACGACCTCCTTCGCCGGCAGGCTGACGAAGGTGCCATCCGGGCATCGGTGAAACAGATACAAACCGCCCTTGACCTGCGGCGCGCTGCGTGCGCACAGCGTCGCGCCTCCGCGCAGCTCGAGCGAATACCGAACCGCCGCGCCGGCGGAGGGCGCCAGCGCGAACGCGAACAGGGCGGCGAGGACGCGGGCCCGTCGCATGAGGACACCATCATTCAAGCACAAGCGCGGCGGGTTGCGCGATCTCCGGGGACTCTCGAGGGACGGGCCGGCGCGCGCTGCCGGCTGATAGGCTCGCGCTCGTGCACCCCTGGCATGACGTGTCCCTCGGCGGGGACGCTCCGGACATCGTCCCGGCCATCATCGAGATCCCGAAGGGCGAGAAGGTCAAGTACGAGCTGGACAAGGCCAGCGGACTCCTTCGCGTGGACCGGGTTCTCCACTCGGCGGTCTATTACCCGGCCAACTACGGATTCATCCCTCAGACCTACGCGCTGGATCACGACCCGCTGGACATCCTGGTGCTCGGTCAGGAGGTCGTCGTGCCGCTGGCGATCGTCCGCGCGAAGCCGATCGGCGCGATGCGCCTGCGCGATCAGGGGGAGGAGGACGACAAGATCTTCGCGGTTCACGCCGACGATCCGGAATACGCCGGCTACGATTCGATTCGCGAGCTTCCCCCGCACCGGCTGGCGGAGCTGCGCCGCTTCTTCGAGGACTACAAGGCCCTGGAGCGAAAGACGGTGATCGTGGATCGCTTCGTGGACCGCAAGGGAGCGCTCAAGATGATTCGCGAAGCGCTCGCCTACTACTCGAAGAACCGCGACCTGCTGCGCGCCGGCCGCCGGGTCTGACGAGCGGGTAGACTCCGCGCGTGCTGCCTCGCGATAAAGAGATTCTCGAAACGCTCCGCCGGAAGGGCTCGCGCGTGCTCTCTTTGCGCGATCTCGTGAAGGCCCTCGGCGTCGACGAGGCCGACGAGGAAGACTTCCGCGAGCGGCTGGACCGCCTGGAGCGGCGTGGGGAGATCGCCCGCGTGCGCGGCGAGAAGTACTCGGCGATCGAGCACACCAGCATGATCTCCGGACGCCTGACGGTTCGGCCGGAGGGCTTCGGGTTCGTGCTCGCCGAGGGAGGCGGCGCGGATCTGTTCATCCCGCGATCGGGGATGCACGGCGCGATGGACGGCGACACCGTGCTGGCGCGCGAGGCGCGCACCCGCTCGCGCGGCCGGGGGGGCGATCCCGAGAGGACGTCCGGCGAGATCGTGAAGATCCTCGATCGGGCGCGCGAGCGCGTCGTCGGCCGCTTCGACGTGGAGGATGACCGAGCGATCGTGCAGCCCTACAACCCGAAGATCGACGCCGTGATTCGAATCACCGCGGGCAAGACGCGCGGCTCGAAGCCGGGAGAGATCGTCGACGTGCGGCTGACGGCGTTTCCCGACGCGCGGCGCGTGGCGCAGGGCGTCGTCGAGGAGCGGCTGGGGTTTCTGGGGCAGCCCGGCGTCGACATCGAGATCGTCCTGCGGTCTCACGGTTTGCCTCCGCGCTTCCCGGAACCCGTGGTCCGGGAATCGGAGACGTACCCCGAGGAGGTCGCCGCCGAAGATCTCGCGGGGCGGCGGGACTTCCGGGAGCGCCGGATCGTCACGATCGACGGGGAGACGGCGCAGGACTTCGACGACGCCGTCGAGGTCGAGAAGACGCCCTCCGGCTACCGCCTCGGTGTCCACATTGCCGATGTCTCGCACTACGTCCGCGAAGGCACTGCGCTCGACGACGAGGCTCACGACCGCGCGACCTCGGTGTACTTCCCGGGCCGGGTCCTCCCGATGCTGCCCGAGCGGCTCTCCAACGGGCTCTGCTCGTTGAACCCCCGCGTGGACCGGCTCGTGCTCTCGGCGATCCTGGATCTGGACCGAACGGGCAAGGTCACGGGTGCCGACTTCACCAAGGGAGTGATCAAGAGCGCGGCCCGAATGACCTACACCGAAGTCGCCCGGCTCATCGAGCAGAAGCCGACGGGGGCCGACGAGGCCCGCTACGGTCCGCTCCTCGACTCGTTCCGGCTGATGGCGGAAGTCGCCCAGAAGCTGCGGGAACGGCGGGAGGCACGGGGCTCTATCGACTTCGATCTCCCCGACGCGGACGTCGTGCTGGACGATGCCGGGCTGGTCGTCGGGATCGTGCCGGAGTCGCGCAACGTGGCCCATCGCCTGATCGAGGAGTTCATGCTCGCGGCGAACGAGGCGGTGGCGCGGCGGCTGCTGTTCGCCAAGCAGCCCGCCATCTATCGCGTCCATGACCGGCCCGATCCCGACCGTCTCGCCGATCTGCGCGAGATCCTCCAGGATTTCGGCTACGAGCTGAAGGGAGATCTCGCGGAGCTTCCGCCCTCCGCCTTCCAGAAGCTGCTCCGGCAGATCGAGGGCAAGCCGGAGGAGCGCCTGCTCTCCGACCTGCTGCTGCGGGCGCAGCGCAAGGCGATCTACAGCGAGGAGTGCCGCGGCCACTACGCGCTCGCGGCGCCCTACTATTGCCACTTCACCTCGCCGATCCGCCGCTATCCGGATCTGATCGTGCATCGCCAACTCTCGCGCCTGCTGCGCGACGGCCGCCCCGTCGCCGCGACCGAGTTCGAGGGCGTCAACGAGCGGTTCGCGGAGGTGGCGACGCACTGCTCGGAGCGCGAGCGGCGGGCCGAGACGGCAGAACGGGAAAGCCTGCTCTGGAAGAAGATCGTGTTCATGAAGGAGCGCATCGGGCGGGACTTCGACGCCTTCGTGACCGGGGTCGCGGGTTTCGGCGTCTTCGTGACCCTGCAGGACTTCTTCGTCGAGGGCCTGGTCCCGATCTCGGCCCTCGGGAACGACTTCTTCGTCTACGAGGAGAAGCAGCACCGACTGCGCGGCCGCTCCAGCGGCAAGATCTACCGGCTCGGGGACGCGGTTCGCGTGCGTCTTGTCGAGATCGACGAGGTTCGCCGGCGC
This sequence comes from Thermoanaerobaculia bacterium, assembly GCA_036557025.1. Classification (GTDB taxonomy): domain Bacteria; phylum Acidobacteriota; class Thermoanaerobaculia; order UBA5066; family Gp7-AA6; genus DATBIJ01. The sequence goes on from DATBIJ010000108.1 coordinate 7,002, forward strand.
CTGAACTTCCGGCTCTCGGAAGCGTCGAGCGCTCCGGCAGTTTCGGGCGCCCGCCAGAGGGCTCGTGCCGGGGCAGCCGGTCCGGCCGCCGCGGAGGGCCGTTGGGGACGAGGCGCCCGCAGGAGTCGACGTTGAGACGTGCCGCCGGTTTCGCCGCCCTGCTGATGTTGCTGGGACTTGCCGCCTGCCGCGAGCGGGGCCGGCCGGATCCCAACATCCGCATGGTGCCCTCGCACAATCCGGACGCGGACCCGGCCATGGGCGCCGGAGGCGCCTCCGCTCCCGCGGTTCCGAGCCGCCTCGTGATCCCGCCCGAGGTCCAGCAGGCCTTCTCGGGCGTGCGGCTCGCGTGGAGCGAGCGGGAAGGGAAGAAGGGGACGATCGAGGTCGCTCTGGGATCGACGGCGACGATTCCAGGATCGAACCTCGACGTCCGGGCCGACGCGTATCTGCCCGCCTTCGCCATGGACGCCGACGTGATCACGTCGCAGGGAATCGAGGAGGGCAACCCGGCCGCGCGGATCGCCGTCCTCGAGAACGGCCGCGAGATCTTCTCCGGCTGGATCTTCCAGAACTTCCCCAACGTCCATCCCTTCACCCACGACCGCTACACCCTGAAGCTCGAGGGCGGGGTTCGCTCGCCGAAGTCGTGAGGCCATTCCGGGTCGTCGTGGCCGGCCGGCCCAACGTCGGCAAGTCCGCGATCTTCAATCGCCTGATTCGCCGCCGTCAGTCCCTGGTGCACGATTTGCCCGGCGTGACGCGCGACCTCATCGAGGCGGACGGGCGCCTCTCCGACGGCCGCCGGTTCCGCGTCGTCGACACGGGCGGCTACGAGCCGGAAGGCCGCGAGGACATTCCCCGCGCCGTCCGCGAGAAGGCGCTGGGCGCCATCCGCGAGGCGGACCTGGTCCTGCTCGTGATCGACGCGTCCGCCGGAATCCTGCCCGCGGACCGCGGCTTCGCCGCCGTCGTGAGGCAGGCGGGCGCGCCCGTGGCGGTCGTGGCGAACAAGATCGACCGCAAGGAAGGACGCGAGGGAGAGGTCGAGGCCTGGAACCTCGGGTTCAACGAGGTCTACGGAGTCTCCGCGGAGCATGGCGAGGGGTTCGACGATCTGCTCGACGCGATCGGCGCCCGGATGCCGAAAGTGTCGGAAGACGACAGAGAGGAGACGGGAGACGAGCAGGACGAAGATCCGCGGCGCGAGATCGCCGTCGCGATCGTCGGCCGGCCCAACGTGGGGAAGTCCTCGCTCTCCAACGCGCTGCTGGGCCGGGAGCGCTCGATCGTCGCCGCCGTTGCGGGAACGACCCGCGATTCCGTCGACGCGTACCTGCATCACGGCGGCCGCGACTTCCGCCTCGTCGACACGGCCGGGATCCGGCGCAAGGGCAAGACCGAGCGGGGGCCGGAGGTCCTGTCGGTCGTTCAGGCCCGCAAGCGCATCGAGGACTGCGACCTGGCGCTGTTGATCGTCGACGCGGCCGAGGGCCCGACCGCGCAGGACGCCACGGTGGCCTCCTACGTGCACGACGCCGGCAAGGGGCTGGTTCTCGTCGCGAACAAGTGGGACCTCGCGGGAGGGGAGGCGGCGGCGCAGCAGCTCCAGGAAACCCTCGCCGAAAAGGTGCCCTTCGCGCGACACGCTCCGGTGTTGCGGGTCTCTGCGAAGACCGGACGCGGCGTCTCGAAGATTCTCGCCGTCGCCGCGCAGGTCGCCGAGAACCGCCGCCGCCGGGTGTCCACGGGGGAGCTCAATCGGGTGTTGGGCCGCAGCCTGCGCGACAGCCCGCCCCGGACGGCGGGCGGCCGCCGGCTGAGGGTCTACTACGTCGCGCAGACCGGCACCGCGCCGCCGACGTTCACGATCGTCGCCAACCGTGAGGAGAGGCTGCATTTCTCCGAAGAGCGCCGGATCGAGAACCTGATCCGCGGGACCGCGGATTTTTCCGGATCGCCGCTGCGGCTTTCCGTCCGATCCCGCTCCCGGGAAGAGGCGAAGGAGAGAAGAAGCTCCCGGAAGTGATCCGATGGGTTCGCCGGGCGCCGGAATGTCGTAGAGTATTCGGCGATGGGAGCAGCGACCCAGCTCTACCGCCCGGCCGAAGCGTGCAAGGCCGCCGAGGTGGCGCCCTACGTCCTGCGCTACTGGGAATCCGAGTTCCCGATTCTCACCGAAGGCAAGGACAAGGGAGTCACGCGCCTCTACTCGGAGCGGGACGTCCGGATCATCGCGCGGATCCGCGAGCTGCTCTACGACGAGGGCTTCACGGTGGCCGGCGCGAAGAAGCGTCTCGAGACGGAGATCGCCCAGGGCCGCTTCGAGGAAGCCCTCGCGACCGCGCCGGCGGTCGAAGAGCAGAAGAAACCTCGAAAGACATCGGCACCCCGCGGCGTCACGGCCGCGCCGGCGCCCTCGCCGGAAGAGATGTTCCCGGAGGAACGGCCGATCGTTCCCGAGAAGCCGATTCCCGCGGCCGCGCGCGCGTCGTCAGCAGCGGACGGGTTCGCGGAGCGCAAGCAGGTGCTTCGCGAGCTGAAGGAGATCGCCCGGATGCTCGATCGCTCGGCGAAGCGTTAGCTCTTTCGCCGCATCAGCATCACGCCGTCGCCGACGGTCAGCAGACAGGCCTCCACCCTGGGGTCCTCTCGCACTGCGTCGTTGAACTCCCGCAGCGCCCTGGTATCGGCGTCGTCGACCTTCGAATCGGCGACCTTGCCGCTCCAGAGCACGTTGTCCACGGCGATCAACCCGCCAATCCGCACCAGCTCGAGACACAGCGCGTAGTAGCGCTGCGTCGAGGCCTTGTCCGCATCGATGAAGGCGAAGTCGAAGCTCCCGGCCGCTCCGTCCCGGAGCAGGGCCTCGAGGGTGGCGGCGGCCGGCCCGAGCCTCAGATCGATCCGATCGTCGACGCCCGCCTCGCGCCAGTAGCGCCGGGCGATGCTCGTCCATTCCTCCGAGACATCGCAGGCGATCAAGCGTCCCCCGGGCGGTAGCGCGGAAGCGACCGCCAGGGCGCTGTAGCCGGTGAAGGTGCCGATCTCGAGGCAGCGGCGGGCGCCGATCGCCCGCACGAGCAGCGCGAAGAACGCGCCCTGATCGGCGCCGATCTGCATGCCCGCTTGCGGAAGTCGCGCGGTCTCCTCCCGCAGGCGGCGCTGGACGTCCGTCTCGCGCGGATTGTGATCCTGGACGTAGTGTTCGACGGCTTCGGGCAGCAGGGACCGCGGCATCGCGACCGTCAGCGCCGACAGCGGTAGACGGTTCCCTTCGCGGAGGACGACTGGATGGACGTCAGCAGGATGGTGTCCCCGCCTTTCTTGGAGGCCAGGTACTGGAGGGATTCGACCGCCCGAGGATCCATTCGGGGCAGCTCTCTGTCGACCGGGGCATC
>DATBIJ010000109.1:0-3550 GCA_036557025.1 Thermoanaerobaculia bacterium
CGACGCGCCGCTGGCAACGGTCATGAAGTCGGTCCGTTTCTACGGCCGCGGGCTCGGGCCGATCGCCGGCCGAGTGAACACCCCGAATCAGAAGCTGTAGCCGACGGAGATCGTCGGGCCCCAGTCGTTGCGCGACAGCTGGGTCGTCGGGTCCTTGCTGTCGTAACTGTCGTAGATCGACACCGCCATGTAGAAGTCGCTGACGATCTCGCGCCGGACCGAGGCATCCGCCTCGACGCGGACGCGGCCGCTGACGGTGAAGCTCGGGTAGATGTCGACCGAGGCGCTGATCGTCAGCTTCGGAAAGTCGTACATGAAATACGAGTAGCGGGCGCCCAGCAGCCCTTCGACGTTCTCGCCGCCCTCTCCCTCCACCGGCTGCTCGTAATTCAGGAGCAGGCCGGCATAGGGGATCAGCTGGGCCTGGTTGGTTTGGACGACGTAGCGTCCGAGCCCGGCTCCCACCGAGGTTCGCAGCTTCAGGCCGAGTTGGATGTTGCGCTCGAACGCCACGCCTCCCTGGATCAGCCAGCGGTTCTTCAGGAACCGGTCGTAGCGAAAGCTCATGGCGCCGCGATCGGCCGCGACCGCGCCCTCCTGCTCGCTGTAGAAGGTGGAAAAGTCGAAGACCAGCTGATGGTTCCGGACCCGATAGGACGCGTCGGCGTCCAGGTTCAGCTGGGTCAGGTCGGTGGAATTCGTGTAGTTGAAGCCGAAGTCGACGGAGCCGTCCCACCGGCGCCAGAAGCCCTGGAACACCGGCGCGAGGTCGAACACGTCGAGGAACCCGATCGTCATCTTCTGCCCCTCGGAAACGATCACGAGCTCTCCGGGAGGATCCGAAGGCGCAAAGGAGCCGAAGTGGTGAATGCCGTCCGTCGTCTCGATGTCGAACTGCTTGTCGGAGGCGATCGAGACGATCTTGCTCCACTTGATGCTGATGACGCCCGAGTGGTCCGTGTCGAGCGAAAGGCGACCCTGGCTGTAGCCCTTGATCTCGCCCGTGACCGTGTCGCCGTTGTTCAGGACGACCACGTCCGTCTTCTGGGCGAGAAGCACTCGTGGAGCGGCCAGCATGGCCGCGCCGGTGAGCAGGCCGAACAGGAGACGGCGCCTCGCCATGCGGTCTCTCACGGTGTGGTGCGGGCGAGCATACCGGAGCGATCTCCGGCGCCCGGATCGCCCCTTGGGGCAATCCGACGGCGCTAGCCTTCGAGAAACTGCTCCCGCGACATGTCCGCGATCTGCCCGATGTGTTCGATCGTCAGGTCGGGCGTCCCGAACTTCTCGAGCGCGCCGGGCTCGAGGGCGTAGTGACCCTGCCGGGGAAAGACCGTGCGGACGCGGTCGCCCCAGGCCTTCTTGACCGCCGCGAGGATCCGGGGCTTGTCGTCCACCAGCACGTAGCGGTCCGCCGGATAGCGGCGCTCGACGTCGTCGAGCTCCTGCTCTTTGTGAACGTAGATCAGCACGTGTCCGCCGAAGGCCTCGAAGAGCCCGGAGCGCTGGATCTTCCGCGGCTGGAACACGACGTCGCCGTCGGTGAGGATGACGGCCGGCCCCCAGCTCTTCGCGCGCTCGACCGCGTCCAGCGATCCCGGGTAGAGCCGGTTGGCGAAGGGATAGTCGATCAGGAATCCGGAGAACTCGAGCAGGCGCGTCTCCTCCGGGTTCTCGACGCGGAAGCGCTGGAGCGCGCCGAGGTAGTCCGCATAGCCCAGCTCCTCGCGGAGCCGCTCGAAGATCTCCCAGTAGCGCGGCGCGCAATCACCGATGGTCTCCTGCAGGTGCCGCTTCATGTCCGCGGTCACGCGGTCGTTGTCCAGCAGCGTGTTGTCGACGTCGAAGAGAAAGACGACCGGAGAGCGGGTCGCGGCCAAGACGCTACTTGCCGGGCAGCTCGCCATGCCCCCCGAAGCGGTGGCGCATCGCCGCGAGCACCTTGTTCGCGAACTCCGCGTTGCCGCGCGAGGAGAAGCGCTCGAAGAGAGCCTGGGCGAGCACGGGCGCGGGCGCGCCCTCCTCGATCGCCGCCAGCAGCGTCCAGCGCCCCTCCCCGGAATCCGCGATGCGTCCGGAATAGGCCGAGAGGTCCGGCTGCTCGCGCAGCGCGGCGGCGGTCAAATCCAGCAGCCAGCTCGCGATCACGCTGCCCCGCCGCCACAGCTCCGACACGGCGGCGAGGTCGAACTCGTAGCGGTAGTGCTCGGGGTCGCGCAGCGGCGCGACCTCCGCGCTCGCCTCGGTGGGCTTGGTGCCGACGTTGGCGCGACGCAGGATGTTCAGCCCCTCGGCGTACGCCGCCATCAGGCCGTACTCGATCCCGTTGTGGACCATCTTGACGAAGTGCCCGGCCCCCGAGGGACCGCAGTGCAGGTAGCCGAGCTCGGAGGTGCCGCCGGCGTTCTCGGCTCCCGGCGTGCGCGGAATCTCCCCCCGCCCCGGCGCGAGCGCCGCGAAGAGCGGCTCCAGACGCTTCACGACGGCTTCCGGACCGCCGATCATCTGGCAGTAGCCGCGCTCCAGACCCCAGACGCCCCCGGACACGCCGACGTCGACGTAGTCGATGCCCTTCGCGCCCAGCTCCTTCGCGCGGCGAAGGTCGTCGACGTAGTAGGAGTTGCCGCCGTCGATGACGACGTCGCCCGCATGGAGGTAGGAGGTCAGCTCGGCGATCGAGGGATCCACGGCGGCCGCCGGGATCATGAGCCAGATCGCCCGGGGCGGCGCGAGCTTGGTGACGAGATCCGCCGGCGACTTCGCCGCGGCGCCGCCGAATCCGGAGAGCGCCTCGACGTCCTTCCCGGAGCGGGAGTAACCCACGACCTCGATTCCGGCCTTGAGCAGGCGGCGCGACATGTTGCCGCCCATCCGCCCGAGGCCGATCATTCCGATCCGCATGGGCCCTCCCTGACGGTCGCCGGCGAGAGCCTCGCTCCCGCGGCCTCTATCGCGTGACGGGGATGATCGTCGGCTTGCGGGCGGGAGCCCGCTTCGCCTTTTCGAGGCGTTCCTCGTACTGCTCCGCCCACTGCCTCAGGCTCCGCAGGGGGGCGGCCAGGGAACGGCCGATGGCGGTCAACACCCACAGATCCGTCCGCGGCGCGGGGATCCGCGCCACGAGGCCTTGCGTCTCGAGCTGGCGCAGCTGTTCCGCCACCGCGCGCAGCGACGCGAAACCGGTGCGGTAGCGAAGCTCGGCCGCGCTCTTCGCGCCCAGCTCCAGCGCCGCCACGAGGGCCGCCGCCGAAGGGTTCGCGACGATCTGCGCCGCGCGCCGGGCGCCCAGCGGGACGCGCCTCCGCGCCGTTCGGGATGTCGTCACCACGCGGCGAGCCTATACGAGGCGGGAAGAGCCCTTCTCGCCCCGACCTGCGCGGGCAAGAAAGAGGTTGACACGAATAGCACGATCGTTCTATTCTATATGAATGGACGCCACGATCCTCCCGGCCAAGGGCGAGCGCACCCGGCGCGCGATCCTGGAGCATGCCGCGCGCATCGCCAGCCGCGACGGACTCGAGGGCCTGACGATCGGCCGCCTCGCGGAGGA
>DATBIJ010000110.1:0-12718 GCA_036557025.1 Thermoanaerobaculia bacterium
CTCGGGCGACATGTAGCCCAGCGTCCCGAGCACCACACCGGCCATCGTCTTCGGATCGGCTGCGTGAAAGGCAGGAGTCGTCGGCGCGGCGCTGCGCACCTCGGCCACCGGCGACGCAGCCCTCAGCTTCGCGAGCCCGAAGTCCAGGATCTTCACGCGGCCGTCCGGCGCGACGAAGACGTTCTCCGGCTTCAGATCGCGATGGACGATGCCCTTGTCGTGCGCGGCCGCGAGGCCCTGCGCGATCTGCAGCGCGTAGTCGATCGCCTTGCGCGCCGGGAAGCGCCCGCCCGAGAGCTCGGCCCGCAGGGTCTCGCCCTCGAGCAGCTCCTGGACGACGTAGGGAGAATTCTGGTGCGCCCCGATGTCGTAGACGATCGTGATGTTGGGATGGTTGAGAACTCCCGCGGCCTTGGCCTCCTGCTCGAAACGGCGCAGGCGCTCGGGATCGGCGGAGAAGGAGGCGGGCAAGACCTTGATCGCCACTTCGCGGTTGAGGCGGGGATCGCGCGCTCTGTAAACCTCCCCCATACCTCCGGCGCCCAACGGGGCAAGGATCTCGTAGGGACCCAGGCGAGTTCCGGTGGAGAGCGTCAAGCTCGGAAAAGACTACACGGGGTCAGGCACCGAATCAGGACAATTTGGAACATGAATCAATGACGTGACAAGGAGATCGGTCGCCGAATCCGGCCAACAGACTCCGGCGCGAAATCCGAGAGGCCTTCCGACGGTTAGTATGCCCGGCGTGGCGCTCTCTTCCTTCCATCCGACGGTTCAGACCTGGTTCCGGGAGCGGCTCGGGGAACCGACCGCCCCGCAGCTCGAGGGATGGCCGAAGATCCGCGAGGGGCTCCACACGCTGATCGCGGCGCCGACCGGCTCGGGGAAGACGCTCGCGGCATTCCTCTCGGCGATCGACTCCTTGATCCGCCAGGGCACGGAGCTGCGCGACGAGACGCAGGTGCTTTACGTCTCGCCGCTGAAGGCTCTCTCGAACGACGTCCAGAAGAACCTGCAGGCGCCGCTGGCCGAGATTCGGGAGCTGGATCCGACGGTCCCGGAAGTCCGGGTGCTCGTGCGCACCGGCGACACGCCCGCCGCGGAGCGGACCGCGATGACGAAGCGCCCGCCGCACATCCTGGTCACCACCCCGGAATCGCTCTACATCCTTCTCGGCAGCGACGGCGGCCGGAAGATGCTCGCGACGGTCTCGACGGTCATCGTCGACGAGATCCACGCGCTGGTGCGCGACAAACGCGGCAGCCATCTCTCGCTGTCGCTGGAGCGCCTCGAGGCTCTTGCCGGGCGGCCGATCCAGCGCATCGGGCTCTCCGCCACGCAGAAGCCGTTGGAGGACGTCGGCAGATTCCTGGTCGGTGCCGGCCGCGCCTGCGCGCTCGTGGACGCCGGAACCTTCCGCGCGCTGGATCTGGGGATCGAGATCCCTCCCTCGGCGCTCTCGACGGTCTGCTCCCACGAGCAGTGGCAGGAGATCTACGAGCGCATCGCAGAGCTGGTTCGCGAGCACACGACCACGCTCGTGTTCGTCAACACGCGCAAGATGGCCGAGCGCATCGCGGCGCAGCTGACCCGGCTTCTCGGCGAGGACGCGGTGACGAGCCACCATGGCTCGCTCTCGCGCGAGCGGCGCCTGGACGCCGAGGCGAGGCTCAAGGCCGGGAAGCTGAAGGCGCTGGTCGCGACCGCGTCGCTGGAGCTCGGCATCGACATCGGCGACGTGGACCTGGCGATCCAGGTCGGCGCGACCCGCTCGATCGCGACGTTTCTCCAGCGGGTCGGCCGCGCGGGCCACGCGCTGAAGAAGGTCCCGAAGGGGCGGCTGTTTCCGCTGACGGTCGACGAGCTCGTGGAAGGGGCGGCCCTGCTGCGCTGCATCCGGAAAGGTGTCCTGGACCGCACGCCGATGCCCCCGCGGCCGCTGGACATCCTCGCGCAGCAGATCGTCGCCGCGTGCGTCTCGGACGACTGGGAGGAGAAGGCCCTCTTCGACGTGGTGCGGCGCGCCTGGCCGTACCGCGATCTGACGCGCGAGGAGCTCGACTCGGTCGTCGCGCTCCACACGGAGGGCCGCCGCGCGCTGCTTCACAGAGACGGCGTCGGGGGCCGGCTCCTGGGCACGAAGCGCGCACGCCTCGCGGCCCTGCTGTCGGGCGGCGCGATCCCGGATGCCGCCGACTACCAGGTCCGCGTCGAGCCGGAAGGCACGCTCGTCGGCACCGTCAACGAGGACTGGGCCATCGAGTCGAGCGGCGGCGACGTCTTCCAGCTCGGGAACGCCTCGTGGCGCGTGATCCGCGTCGAGCAGGGCATCGTCCGGGTCGCCGACGCGAAAGGCGCGCCGCCCTCGCTGCCGTTCTGGCTGGGCGAGGCGCCGGGACGCACGCGGGAGCTCGCCGCCGAGATCGCGGTGCTGCGCGAGGAAGCTCCGGCGCCCGAGGACGACGGCGCCGCGCGGATTCGCGCGGCGGCCGGAGACGCGCTGCCGGAAGCGGGCGCGCTCCAGATCGCCGAGTACGTCGCCGACGGCCGCCGCATCCTGGGGACCGTCCCGACGCAGAAGCGCGTCGTGCTCGAACGCTTCTTCGACGAGAGCGGCGGCATGCAGCTCGTGGTGCACGCGCCGTTCGGCTCGCGCATCAACAAGGCCTGGGGACTCGCCCTGCGAAAGAAGTTCTGTGTCGGCTTCGGCTTCGAGCTGCAGGCGGCGGCCAACGAGGAGGCGATCGTGCTCTCGCTCGGCCCGCAGCACAGCTTCCCGCTCGAGGAGGTCTTCGACTACCTCCACCCCGACAGCGCGCGGGAGGTCCTGATCCAGGCGCTGCTTCCCACGCCGCTCTTCGAGACCCGCTGGCGCTGGAACACGCAGCGCTCGCTGTTGCTCGAACGCTCTCGCGGCGGCAAGAAGGTGCCGGCGCCGCTCTTGCGCATGCGGGCGAACGACCTGCTGGTCGGCGCCTTCCCGCAGGTTCTGGCCTGCCCCGAGACGCTGCCCGGCGGCCCGATCGAGGTGCCGATGGATCATCCCGTAGTGCGGCAGACCATCGAGGACTGCCTGACCGAGGCCATGGACGTGGACGGGTTCCTGGAGGTCCTGCGCGGAATCAAGAGCGGCGCGATCGAGCGGCGCGCGATCGATACCGTCGAGCCGTCGGCATTCGCGCGCGGCATCCTGAACTCTCAGCCTTACACGTTCCTGGACGACGCGCCGTTGGAGGAGCGCCGCACCCAGGCGGTCTCCTCGCGCCGGATCCTCGACCCGAAGACCGCCGATCAGATCGGCACGCTCGACCCCGATGCGATCGCGCGCGTGCGCGAGGAAGCCTGGCCGCAGCCTTCCAATGCCGAGGAGGTCCACGAGGCCCTGCTCTGGATGGGCTTCGTGACCACGGAGGAGGCCGGGCCGTGGCAAGCCTGGCTCGACGAGCTCGCGGCCGCATCGCGCATCGTGCGCGAGGGCGAGCGCTGGTTCGCCGTCGAAGCGACCCGCGATCCCAAGGCGGTCCTGCGGGGCCGGCTCGAGGCGCTGGGCCCGATCGTGAGCCAGGACCCGCTGCTGCTGGAGCTCGAGGCCCAGGGCGTGGTCCTGCGCACGCGAATCGACGGGCAGGAGGCGTGGTGCGACCGGCGGCTCCTCTCCCGCATCCATCGCTACACGCTCGAGCGCCTGCGCAAGGAGATCGAGCCGGTCACCGCCGCCCAGTTCCTCCGGTTCCTGGCGTGCTGGCAGCACGTCGACCCGGAGCACAGGCTCGAGGGGCCGCGCGGCGTGGCGGAGGTGATCTCGCAGCTCTCCGGATTCGAGGTTCCGGCCGCGGCATGGGAGGGCAGCATCCTGCCGGCGCGCGTCCGCTCCTATCGCCGGGAGTGGCTCGAGCAGCTCACGCTGTCCGGCGAGGTCGCCTGGGCGCGCCTCTGGGGATCCGGCGCGAGCCCGATCCGCACGACGCCGATCGCGCTCTTCGCCCGCGACGACATGGATCGCTGGACCTCGCTCGCGGCGGCCGGCGGGCCGCCGGGAGAGCCTTCGGGCACGGCGCGTCAGGTCCAGGAAGTCCTGGAGCGCCGCGGCGCCATGTTCTTCCAGGAGATCTCGCGCGCCGCGAGCCTGCCGCCGGTCTTCGTGGAGGAAGGCCTCTCGGAGCTGATCGCGCTGGGTCGCGTCACCTGCGACTCCTTCGGCGGGCTGCGCTGGCTGATCGTGCCCGCGTCCAAGCGGCGCGCCGGCGGGCTCGCCGCCGGTCGCTGGAGCCTGATTCGTAGGGAGGCCGACGGCTCTTCGGCCGGCGCGCCGCCCGAGTTCGTCGCCCGCCAGCTGCTGCGCCGGACCGGCGTCGTCTTCCGAAAGACGCTCGCCCGCGAGAAGCAGCCGGTTCCCTGGCGCGACATCGCGCGCGTCCTGCGCACGCTGGAGGCCCGCGGCGAGGTCCGCGGCGGCCGCTTCGTCGCCGGCTTCGACGGGGAGCAGTACGCCCTCCCCGAGGCCGTGACGCTCCTGCGCGCGGTCCGCAAGCGCGGCGCCTCCGAGAGCGGCCCGGCGCCCGTGTCCGTGTCGGCCGCGGACCCGCTGAACTTCCGCGGGATCCTGACGCCGGACGAGAGGATCGCCCCGACAACGAGGCAGCAGGTGCTGGTGGCCTAGATCCGGCCGCGCCCTTCAAGACCCTTCGGCGCCGTCACAGCCCAGCGCGAAGGCGATCGCCGAACAGACTTCCCGCATTCGCCGCGGCGACAACTGCGCAAGCCGGCGGCCCAGGGCGTCCTGACGGACGGTCACGAGATTGTGGAGATTCGCGGCGCATGGCTGGCGCAGCCCGTCCTCCGGCCCGAGCGTCACTTCGGACGGAACGTTTCGGATCGTGGAGGTGATCGGCGCGACGGTGATGCGCGAGAGATACGCGATGGCGCTGTCACGGGTCAGCACGAGAACCGGCCGCTCCTTGTCGGGCGCCGGAAACCGGAACAGGCGAACTTCGCCGCGCTCTACTCTTCCGGCCAATCGGCCACCCTCTCCCATGCCGACGGCTCATCCAGGCTGTCCGGATAACGCTGGAAGCCCTCGCGGTCCCGTCGCTCTCGTTCCCGCCGGTCGAGCGCCGCGAGGTGGGCTCGGAGCGCTTCGCGGAAGAGCGCGGAGCGGTTCGTCTTGAGCTTTCGTACCGCGCGGTCCGCTGCGCGCAGCAGGGCGGAATCGAGCACGACCTGGATCGTCTCCATGATGTGGATTCTACTCCACAATCGAGTCCACAGTCGATCCGGCCCGGCCGGACATACACTTCCCGGAAAACCGGGAGGCAGCATGAAGGTCTGGCGAGGCGTTGTCGCGCTCCTGCTCTGCTCGGGACCGCTGGCGGCCCAGGAAAAGGCCCCACCGCCGCCCGAGCCGGTGACTGTGATCCGCGCCGGAAGCCTGATCGACGGCAAGTCCGGATCGGCCCGTCGCAACCAGGCCATCATCGTCCGCGGCAACAAGATCGAAAGCGTCGGCGACGCCGCGAGCACGCCAATCCCCGCCGGCGCGACCATGATCGACCTCTCGAACGCGACGGTCCTGCCGGGTCTCATCGACTGCCACACGCACGTCTTCCTGCAGGGCGAGATCGAGTCGGAAGGCGGCTACGACGCCGAGCTGCTCAAGCAGGGCCTCGCCCTGCGCGCCGCGCGAGCCGTGGCCTCCGCGAGGCGCGCGCTGGATCAAGGCTTCACGACGATCCGGGACGTGGAGACCGAGGGTGCCGGCTACGGCGACGTCGGCATCAAGCAGGCGATCGAGCGGGGTTACATCCCCGGCCCGCGGATGTTCGTCGTCACTCGCGCGATCTCGACCACCGGCGGCTACGCGCTCGAGGGATACGCTCCGGAGCTCGAGCTGATCAAGGGCGTTCAGATCGTCGACGGGCCGGTCGAGGCGCGAAAGGCCGCGCGCGAGCAGCTGGACCACGGCGCCGACTGGATCAAGGTCTACATGACGCACCGCTCCTGGGTCGACGAGAAGGGCGCGCTGGTTTCCCAGCCGACGCTGACAGTCGAGGAGCTGAAGGCGATCGTCGACGAGGCGCATGGCTGGGGGAAGAAGGTCGCCTGCCACGCCTACGGCGGCATTGGCCTGAAGCGGGCGCTCGACGGCGGCTGCGACTCGATCGAGCACGGGCTGGACCTCGACGACGCGTCGGTGGCGCAGATGGTCAAGCAGGGCACCTGGCTCTGCCCGACGATGACCCCCTACTACTATCAGTGGGCGCCCGAGGGGACGCCGCAGGGCGCTCGCGACCGCCAGCGCGCCGCGGTGCACGGGCCGTCGTTGCAGAAGGCGATGAAGGCCGGCGTGAAAATCGCGTTCGGCTCGGACGTCGGCGGCTTCACCTGGGACGACCCGATCGCGCAGGAGTTCGCTCGAATGGTGGAGTTCGGAATGGCGCCCGCCACGGCGATCGGGACCGCGACTTCGCGTGCCGCCGAGATGCTCGGCATGGAGGGCAAGATCGGGACGATCGCGCCGGGCGCGTACGCCGACATCGTTGCCGTTGCGGGAGACCCGTTGCAGGACGTCAAGGTGCTCGAGCGCATCCATTTCGTGATGAAGGACGGCCGCGTCCACCGAAACGGCCCGAAGTAGCGGACGCGAGCCGACTATTTCCGGAAGGCCGCGGTCCAGTCCAGGATCGCGACGACCGGATCGGCGGCGATCTTCTCCGGTCGGACGGTGATGAGGAAACGCCCGTCCGGGGCGACGGCATAGCCGGTGCGCTGGTCGTACGGCCAGGCCGTCGGGTCGGCGCTGAAGAGCGCGACCGGCGGGGAGGGATCGATGGAGCCCGAGGTCTCGCGAATCGCCGACGCCATCAACTTGCCGTCCCGCGAGAAGAAGTAGAGCTCTCGGCCGTCGGGGGACCACTGGGGGTCGATGCCGCCCTCGGTCGAGACCTGTACGGGCCTCGCGGATTGGGAACGGGCGGCGACGAAGACCTCGGAGCGACCGGACCCTCCCGCGGCATAGGCGATCCAGCGCGAGTCGGGCGAGAACCGGGCGGTGCCCTCCACAAACGGCGTCTTACGGAACACCTCGGTCTTCCCATCTCCGCCGAGGGCGTGCACCTGGATATCGAACCCGGTCGGGGCGTCGAAGGAGGAAAAGAGGATCGCCGACCCGTCGGACGCGGCGCTCGTCACCCACTTGTCGTGGCCGTCCTTCAGGACTTCCTCCTCCTCTCCGGACCCGGAGGCGGGCCTCCGGTACAGGTGATACAGGCCCTCGCGATCGGAGCTGTAGAAGATCTTCCCGTCGGGCGCCCAGACCGCGTTGAACTCGTCGGTGGGATCGAACGTCACGCGCGTGTTGGTCCCCCGAGAGAGGTCTCGAACCCAGATGTCCGTCGTTCCGAGCTCCGGAGACCCGATGGCGGCGGCGAGCCACTTGCCGTCCGGCGAGAGGGAGATGCCGCGATAGTCGTCGGGGGGCGCCGCGGGACCCAGTTGCCGCCCATTTCGGTCGTGCCAGACCAGCGCGCGGCTCGCCGCCCCGCGCGTCCGATACACCGCGAGCCCTCCTCCGACGGAGGCGACCAGCCGATTGGACGAAGGTTCGAACTCGACCTTGTCGGCGAGAGGGACCGGCTCGCCGGACATCCGCCGCGAGCGAGGGTCGAAGGCCTGTGCGAACAAGGCGCCCCGACGGCTGAAGATCAGGAAACCGGGGTCGGTGTAAACAGGGCCGGCATCCGCTTGGAGCAGCTGCGATCGCTCCTGCGAATCGAGCGAACCCAGCCAGATGCCGGACTTGGTCGGATCGACGTTTCTCACGAAGAAGAGGTAGTGCCGGCCGTCCGGCAGGAACTGCGGGAAGCAGTGCGCGACTTCGCGTGTCGCGGTGTCGAGGCGCGTGATCTGTTCGGGCGTCCCGCCCGCCGCCGGGACCCGGAAGAGCGGATGCCCGAATGCGCGGGTGAACAGGATCGTTCCGTCCCGGCTCCAGGCGCCGCCGAGGTTATCGGAGGCCGCGACCATCTGAGGCGGGCCGCCGTCCAGCGCGATCCGGCGCAGCTCCCCGCGCGTGAAGAAGCCGATGTGCTTTCCGTCCGGCGACCAGAAGGGGTCGTACGCGCCTTCCCCTCCCGCCAACTCCCTCGGCTCCAGCGAGCGCGAGTCTTTCAGCCAGAGCGCGGACCTGCCCGAGGGCTCCTCGACCGCCATGGCGACCATCGAGCCGTCGGGAGAGACCGCGAGGAACTGGACCTCCGCGCGACCGGGTGGCATGAGGACGAGGCGCCGCGGGGTGTTTGGCGGGGCATCGCGCCGGAGAGCTCCGAAGCCCGCGAGGCTCAGCGCCGCGAGCGCCGCCACGGCCGCAACCGTCCAGGCGATCGCCTCGCGGCGCCGCCGCCGGCTCGCGACGGGCGCGGGAACGCCCGCCTTGGAGCCCTCCTCGGCTGCCCAGCGCAAACCGTTGCCGACGTCGCGCGCGCTCTGCCAGCGGTCCTCAGGGTCCTTGGCGAGACAGGTCCGGATGACGCGGTCCAGCGCCGGAGGGCTCATCGGCGCGATCGCGGAGATCGGCGAGGGGTCTTCCTTCATGATCGAGGAGATCAGCGACGCCTGGCTCGTGCCGGAGAATGCCTTCTTCCCAGTCGCCATCTCGTAGAGCACCGCGCCCAGCGCGAAGATGTCCGTCCGGGCGTCGGCCTCCTTGCCCTCGAGCTGCTCCGGGGCCATGTACTGGAAGGTCCCGAGGATCGTGCCCTCCTGCGTGAGGCTCGGGCCGCCCGCGACCGTCGGGAACGACGTGACGCCCGACTGCTTGCCCGGCGCCGCCATGGCCTTCGCCAACCCGAAGTCCAGCAGCTTCACGCCGGAAGCCGTCAGCATGACGTTGCCGGGCTTCAGGTCGCGGTGCACGACGCCCTGGCGGTGCGCTTTCTCGAGCGCCTCCGCCATCTGCGACCCGTACCTGAGCGTTTGCTCCAGCGGCAGCGCGCCCTTCGACAGGCGATCCGACAGCGTCTCCCCTTCGAGGTACTCCATGACCAGGTACTCGGTCTCGCCCTCGCTCCCCACGTCGTAGAGCGCGCAGATGTGGGGGTGCGAGAGCTGCGAGATCGTCTTCGCCTCGCGCTCGAAGCGCTGGCGCACATCGGGCGACGAAGAGAGATGCTGCGACAGGACTTTGATCGCGACCGTCCGCTCCAGCCGCGTGTCGCGGGCCTTGTACACCTCCCCCATCCCACCCGCCCCGATCGGCGACAGGATCTCGTACGGACCCAGCTTCGTTCCGGCCGTGAGAGTCATCGCAGCGGCGACCTCATTTCCTCGAAGCCGGCGCCCGGCTTCGCAGCTCGTCGGCCCAGCCCGAGAGGACGTCGATTCGCTTCCACGCCCCCTCGCTCTGGCCGCGCACGAAGACGAATCGCTGGCCGTCGCACGTCACGTCGTAGTTGCGCAGCGGGGCGGTTCCCCGATCGAAGACGGCCTCGAAGAGAAGTCGCGGAGAGCCCGCGCGTAGTGCCAGTTCCGTCTGCACATCGACGGACATTACGCTCGTGCCCGCCAAGAATGTGATCTCTTTGCCGCACCACACGGGGAAAGCGCCGGTGTCGGAGGTGATCTGCACGCGCCCACCGGTTCCGGAAGCGGGCCGCACCATGATCTGCGGGGCGCCGCCGGCGGAGGCTTGCGTGAAGGCGATCCACTGACCGTCGGGCGAGAACGCGGGAACCGAGGCGGCGGACTCGAAGAGCCGCTCCTTGCGGTCGGCGACACCCACCAGCCAGATGTCGGTGTTGGGGAAGTTCTTCGTCAACGCGAGCGTCGCGCCGTCGGGCGACCAGTCGGCCGGGATCTCCGGACGCGCCTCCGGATGCAGGGGCTCCTCTTCGCCGCTCCCGTCGGCGGCCTTCAGAAAGATCCCCTGGTGGCCTCGGTCCGAGGAGTACGCGATCCGCCGGCCGTCCCGGGACCAGACCGGATAGTAGTTGCTCTCCCCGAACGTCAGGCGTGTCAGCGCCGAGGTTTCGAGGTCGCAGATCCAGACATCGTCGCCGTTTCCCCGGCCCGGTCCGATCGAGAACGCCACTCGCTTTCCATCCGGCGAGAATCGAGGGTAACGGTAGGCCCGGGGCGGAAGCGGCAGCGTCTTTCCCTGTCCCTTCCGATCGAGCAGAACGATCTCCCGCTGCGCGGAGGACTCGGTGCCCGGGATGAAGGCGAGAGATCCCTTTTCCGAGAGCGTGAAGTACCCCACTCCGCTCGACGGATCTCCGTCGACCCGTTCGGTCAGGGCCGAAGGCTCCCCGGCGATCTCCAGCCGCTTCGCGTCGAACGGCACCGCATAGAGAACGCCGGCGCGCAGGAAGACGAGGTGTCCGGTGGAGACGTAGCGGGCCATGGTCCCGCCCTCGAGCAGGATCTTGATCTGTCGGGTCTTGCGCTCCAGGACGGCGATGCGGGCGTCGTCGTAGTTTCCCGGACCCTGGAGCAGTCCGATCGTAAAGAGAACCGCTTGCCCTCCGGGCAGGGCCGCCGGCCAGCGGTGGGAGCGCTCGCCTTTCTTTGCGTCCGGAGTCGTCAGCACCTCGGGCTTCCCGCCTCCCGCCGGCACGGTCGAGAGGCCCGACGTGTACTCGGGCGCGAAGACGATCGTGTCATCCGACTGCCAGACGCCGCCCCGATTCGTTGGGGCATCGCCGACGACGACGGGCACGCCCCCCTCGACGGGAACCTTCTTGAGCTTCCCGTCGGCGAAGAAGGCGACCCATCGCGCGTCGGGCGAGAGAAACGGACCGTAGGCCCCCTCGGTGCCCGCGACCGGCCGGGGTTCCAGCCGATCCATCGTGCGAATCCAGACCTGGCGCTTGCCGCCGCCCTCCGAGAGAAAGACGACTTCGCGGCCGCTCCGGGAAATCTCGAGGACGGGCGTGTCGTCGAACGGGACCCGCTCCGCGCCGGGAAGCAGGAACGTGAAGCTCATTCGCGGCGGTCTCTCGGCCATGCGAGGCCGCATGGTCAGCCACCAGCCGGCCGCCGCCAGGATCGCCAGGAGCCCCGCCAGCACCCAGGGCATCCGCCGGGCGAGCGGCCCGGCCGCCGGAGCGGCGACGGATCCCAAGGGCTCCGGAGCCTCGTCCATCTCGATGCGGGCGTCCGCGATGTCGTGGAGGCGCGTCTTCGCGTCGCGGTCGAGGCAGCGTTTCAGCACGCGGCGAACCGAGGCCGGGGTCGCCGCCGGAAGCGCCTTCCAATCCGGGTCGCGCGTCAGCACCGCGGCCAGCGTGTCGGAGACGGTCTCGCCATCGAAGACGCGGCCGCCCGCGAGCATCTCGTAGAGGAGGGCGCCGAAGGCCCAGATGTCGGCGCGCTTGTCGACCGCCTTGCCCCGCGCCTGCTCGGGCGACATGTACGCCGCGGTTCCGACGATGATGCCGGCCTGAGTCCCGGCCGCGGTCAGGGTGGGGGACTTGGATACTTCGGGAGACGAGGCGTCTCCGACCAGCGCCTTCGCGAGGCCGAAGTCCAGGATCTTCACGCGTCCTTCCGGAGTCAGCTTGACGTTGGCGGGCTTGAGGTCGCGATGCACGATCCCCCGCTCGTGCGCGGCCGCGAGGCCGTCGGCGATTTGCCGGGCGATCTCCAGCGCCTCATCGACCGGCAGCGGACCCTTCGCGAGCCGCTCCGCGACGGTCTCGCCGGGGACCAGCTCCAGCACGATCGCCTCGATCCCGTTCGACTCTTCCAGCCCGTGAATGGCCGCGATGTGCGGGTGGTTCAGCGCCGCCAGGACCTGCGCCTCGCGCCGGAAGCGCGCCAGCCGCTCGGCATCCGCGGCGAACGCCTCGGGCAGGACCTTGATCGCGACGTCTCTCCCGAGCCGCGCGTCGCGCGCCCTGTAAACCTCGCCCATTCCTCCCGCGCCTATGGGCGACAGGATCTCGTACGGACCGAGCTTGGTTCCGATTGGAAGCGTCATGAGAGCTCGCGGCGCGACCAAGTTTCGCAAGGCTCCGGTTGGAAAACTCTCGGCGCCGGTCGCGACGCGACCGCCCGCGCCGACAGTCCGAGCTTCGGTCCGGGAGCGAGAGTCACCGCTTCTCCAAGCCGGCGGCCCAGTCGACGACGGCGACGAGAGGACGCGCATCTCGCTCATCGACGGGGAGGGGGAAGAGGAACCGGCCATCGACGCTGACCTCGTAGGTGGTTCGGACGCGCGGATCCCAGCCCAGTCGAAAATCCTTGTTCGAGAAGAGTGGTTTCGTGTCGAGAACTTCCGCCGTGTCCTCGTGAAGGCGGACCGCTGCCGCCATCAGCCTTCGCTCCGGTGTCAGGAAGAAGATCTCGCGTCCATCGCGCGACCATCGGGGCTGGGTTCCGCCGCCGACCGAGATCTGAAGCCGCCGGGTGGGGGCGCTCCGCGGCGACACGAGAACCTCGTCCCTTCCGGACTCTCGAGAGGCATACGCAATCCACCGCCCGTCCGGCGAGAACTGGCCTTCCGTCTCGGGGTAGCCGGCGGCAAGAGTGACATCGGGCTTCGCCGTCGGCCCCACGGGAAGGACCCAGAGGTCGTAGACGGTCTTCAAGTCGAAGACCTGAATCAGCAGCGATCCGCCGTCGCGCGACACGTCGTTGACCCACTTGTCGAGGGTCGTATGGAGGACTCTCTCCGCACTCCCCGTCCCGCTGGCTTGCGTGCGATAGACGTCGTAGAACCCCT
>DATBIJ010000111.1:0-3516 GCA_036557025.1 Thermoanaerobaculia bacterium
GTCCCGTCCGGGGAGATCACGGCGTTGTTGAGGAAGACCTTCTCCGGCAGGAGGATGTTGGCGCGAAGCGGACGCGACGCCGGCACGGGCGCCTGGCGCGACCGCGAGATCCCGAGCGCCGCCGCCGCCACCAGGGCCGCCGCGGCGATTCCCCAGGCCACGAGCTCGCGTCGGGCACGGCGGACCGGGCGGGCGACGATCGCCGCCGCGCCGGAAAAGGAGCCTTCCGAGATGGCCCGAAGCTCCAGCTTCACATCGTGCGCCGTCTGGATCCGGTCGTCGGGATCCTTGGCCAGACAGTTGCGCACGACCCGGTCGAGAGCGGCGGGCGCCGTGGGCTGCACCGAGACGATCGGCGGCGGCTCGTGCTCGAGGATCGCCGCGATCAGGGAGGCCTGGCTCTTTCCCTCGAACGCCTTCTTTCCCGTGGCCATCTCGTAGAGGATCGCCCCGAGCGCGAAGACGTCGCTTCGCGCGTCGGCCTCGTCCCCCTCGAGCTGCTCCGGCGGCATGTACTGGTAGGTCCCCAGGATCGTGCCGCGCTCCGTCAGGGGGACGCTCGCCTGCGCCTCGGTCGCCAGGAGCGAGGAGTCCGAGTGCACGTTCGAGCCGGGCGGCGCGAGCTTCACGAGCCCGAAATCCAGCAGCTTCACGCCGGACTTCGTCAGCATGATGTTGCCGGGCTTCAGATCGCGGTGGACGATCCCCTGCCGGTGCGCCTTCTCGAGAGCGTCGCAGATCTGGATGCCGTACCGGAGCGTCTGTTCGGCCGGGAGCGGACCCTTCAGCAGCCTGTTGGAGAGAGTCTCCCCTTCCAGCAGCTCCATGACGAGGTAGTCGACGCCGTTCTCCCGTCCGACGTCGTGGAGCGTGCAGATGTGCGCGTGGCTCAGGGCCGAGATCGCGCGCGCCTCACGCTCGAAGCGCTGGCGGAACTCGGCGTTGTCGGAGAGATGCGCCGGCAGGACCTTGACCGCGACGGAGCGGTCCAGCCGCGTGTCCTTCGCTTTATAGACTTCTCCCATTCCCCCGGTGCCGATGGGGGACAGGATCTCGTAGGGCCCGAGTCGAGAGCCGGTTGTGAGGGCCAAGTGTGGGCGCCACTATATCCCCCCTTCTTTACTCGGCATTCTCGTGAGGGCCTTCGTCCGCGCCGGAAATCTTTCGGTCCGATGCCACGATTCGACGTCAACCTTCGCGGACCGAACGCGTAGAGCACTCCGGAGGAACCATGAGCGGACTCGCCCGCGACATCCGGATCGCCCTTCGCTCCATGGCACGCCGGCCGCTCGTGAGTGCCGCAATCGTCGCGACCCTCGCGCTGGGCATCGGCGCCAACGCCGCCATCTTCCGCGTCTACAGCGCGGTGTTCCTCCGGCCCCTGCCGTTCGGAGAAGAAGACCGGCTGGTGCGGATCTTCACGACGCCGAAGACCGGCGGGTCGCGCATCAGCCCGCGAACGGGCCTCTTTCTCGGTGTCGAGGACCACGCAGCGAGCTTCGAGAGCCTCGCGGCCCAGCGCTTCATGGACATGACCCTCTCGACCGCGGGGGGTCCCGAGCGCGTCACCGGAATCGCGGTTTCATCGGGCTGGGCGAGGACGCTGCGGGTCTCGCCGATGCTCGGACGCGTCTTTCTCCCCGAGGAGGAGCGCGCCGGGATCGCCGCGCCGGCGGTGCTGATGAGCCACGCAACGTGGAAGGCGAGATTCGGCGGCGATCCGGGGATCCTCGGCCATGTCGTGCGCCTCGACGGACGCGCCCGAGAGGTCATCGGCGTGATGCCGCCCGGCCTGCGCTATCCCTACGAGGCGGACTTCTGGGTTCCGATGACGATGGAGGACGACCGCGCCGCGACGTGGGGACTGAACATCCAGGCGCGCCTGCGGCCCGGTGTCTCGCTGGCCGAGGCGAACGACGAGCTTTCGCGGCTGGTGGACACGCTGCCCGCGGCGCGCGAGATCCCCGGCACCACGATCCTCGCCGTTCCGATCCGCCAGGTTCTCATCGACGATGACGGGCCGCTGGTCGCTGCCCTCTTTTGCGCCGTCGGCTTCCTGACGCTGATTGTGGCGGTCAACGTCGCCCACCTGCTGCTCGCGCACGGGCTGTCGCGGCGTCGGGAGTTCGCGATCCGCGCGGCACTCGGGGCGAGCCGGGGCCGGCAGGCCCGCCATGCTCTGACCGAGGCGCTGCTGCTGTCGGTGATGGGAGGAGCGGCGGGGTTTCTGATCGCGGGCTTCGCGACGTCGCTGCTGGGCACGCTGCTGCCCGCCGGTCTCGGCACGGTCTTCGAGCGCCTGCCCAACGACCTGCGGGTCGCTGGCTACGCGGCGTTGCTCTCGCTGCTGGCCGGCGCCGCCTTCGGGGCGATGCCGGCGGTCGCGGTCTCTCGCAGCGATCCGCGCGAGGCGATGAGCGCGGGCGATCGCTCCACCTCCGCGGCGGGCCTGACGCGCTTCGGCCGCGCGCTGATCGTTTCGGAGGTCTCGCTCGCGCTGATCCTCGTCTGCGGCGCCGGGGCCCTGCTTCGGGACGCCGCGAACCGCCGCGAAAAGAACCTCGGATACCAGGCCGAGGGCCTGCTGACCTTCTTCGTCTCGCTCGCGTCGGAGAACTACGATGTCTCGGAGAGCCGCCCCGCCTTCCTCGACGCGGCGCTGGCAGTGGTCGCCGCGGTGCCGGGCGTGGAGCGGGCCGGCGCGGTCAGCGACTTTCCCACCGCCGCCGGCACCTCGCTCGCGAGCGCCGCGGTCGAGGGGAAGGAGACGCCCGGCGCCGCCCCCGAGCTCGTCCACAGCCGCCTGGTGGCCGGCGAGCTCTTCGCGGCGATGCGGCTCCCGATCCTGCAGGGACGCGCTTTGGACGAACGCGACACGGCATCGTCGTTGCCCGTAGTGGTCGTCAGCCGCTCCTTCGCGGCGCGCCATTTCCCGGCAGGCGACGCGCTGGGCCGCCGCGTCCGAAACCTGCGCCGTGGACCGGACGCCTGGCTCACGATCGTCGGCGTCTGCGGGGACGCGGAGGAGTTCTACGCGGACACCCAGGCCGCGTGGTACGAGGCCTTTGCGCAGCAGTCGTCGAGCGGCAATGCGAGGCACGCGGTGTTCACGGCGCGCCTCTCGCGTCCGCCCGAGGGGGTGGTGCCCGGCGTGCGGCGCGCGATCGCATCGGTGGACCCGTCGCTTCCCGTCGACCGCGTCGAGATGGCGGATGCGTTGTACCGCTCCACGCTGGCGGGCCGCGAGTCCGCCGGCACCCTTCTGGGCCTCTTCGCGGCGATCGGCGTGGCCGTCGCCGCCGTCGGCGTGTACGCCTCGATGGCTTTCGCCGTCGGGCGCCGGACCCGCGAGATCGCCGTTCGACTGGCCGTGGGCGCGAGCCCCCGACGTCTGCTCGGGCAGATCGTCGGTGGCGCGGCCCGCCTCGTTCTGCTGGGGATCGTCCTCGGTACCGCCGTCCTGGCCCTGATGCGTCCTCTCCTGTCGCGGGTCACCGAGGGAAACCGGATCGACCC
>DATBIJ010000112.1:0-9314 GCA_036557025.1 Thermoanaerobaculia bacterium
GGCTCCTTGATCCGGATCAGCGCGCCCATCGTTCCGAAGGGGTTCAGGAAGGTGAGGGGATAAGGCAGCGGGAGGAAGTAAGGGTACGTGGCCGCGAGGCCGTGGCGCCGGCAGGCCAGGTAATGCCCCAGCTCATGGATACCCAGGATCGTCACGACCGGAAGCGAGAAGGCGAGACCGTCCCAAAAAGTCCCGGTCTCGAACAATGGTCCCCCCGGATGCACGAACTCATTTCCCGCGAACGTCGTTGTACCGACGGTCGCTAGGAGCAGGAAGAGGTGGAACAGCGGATGCTCGAGCCAGCGCCGGGGCGGCCGGCGGGAACCCTCGGCCGCCGGAGCGAACTCTTCCGCATCCGGTGGCGGCGCGCTCATGCGCCCGCCGTTATACCGCAGAGGATGGAGCGGGGAGGATCCGGCTACATCGCCGTCGCGCGGCGGCGACGCAGGTAGCGCGAGAGCGGCGAGGCCACGGCCGAGGCGGCACGGGCGGCGGCCGGGAACGCCTCGTAGGGCATCGGCGAGCCCAGGCGATCCGCGTAGAGGAACCCTTCGACGTGGCCGTCGGCGCGGATCGGGAAGACCGCGCACTCCGGCGGCCCGCCGCCGAACAGCTCGGCGAGAGGCTTGGGCCACAGGCCTCGCTCGAGGGGACCGTAGTGCGGGGCGCCGCTCGCCTCGACCAGGAAGAAGACGTCCTTCTGATCGCGCGGGATCCGCAGGCGGTGCATCGCGTCGTTGGGCACGCCGCGCCCGCGTCCCTTCCATCCACTGATCGAGGTGCGGCCGAGCACGAGCAGGAGAACCCGCGGGAACTCCGGCAGAACCGACTCGATCGCGATGCCGTCGGGATCCGTCGTCTCCGGGAGCGCGACCTCGTTCCAGAGTCCCGAAGCGACGGCGGCCGCGGTCGTGTCGGCCTGCCGCTCCTCGACCCAGAGCGCGCCTCCGCCGCCGGTGCCTCCCGGCTCGCCGATCGGAGTCTCGGCGTCGATCGGCTGCGGCGAGGGCTCGCCCCAGAGCGATCCGATCGCCTGCTCCATCCACTCCGAGAGGGACTCCACCGTCTCCTCGTCGTGCGCGGCCGGATCGTCGACGGCCGGCGGCGGCTCGGGCAGGACCGGTACCGAAACCGGCGTTTGGGCCGGAGCGCCGAAGTCCACGACCGGCTCCGCGACGCGCGCGCTCGCCGGGTTCGCGAGGGAGTCGAAGGTGTACTCGACGCGAGGCGTCTGCGAAACCTCCTCCGGAGGAGCCGCGAACGGATTGGGCGGCGGCGGCGGAATCGTCGGCCGCGCCGGCACCGCCCGGGCGGAGGAGGTTGCGCGCGCCGCTTCGCGGCGCTCGATCTTCTGAACCGCGACGTGGAGCTGGACGGGCAGGCGGCGTCCGTAGAAGCGGTTGTGGGCCTGCAGCAGCCGCAGCTCCGTGGTCACGGCGGCGCGCACGGGCTTGCCGGTGATCGCGGAGACCTCGTCCACGGCGGCGATGTTGGAAGGATCGAGAAACGCGACGAGCAGCCGGCCGCCCGAGAGCGCGTACGGCATCGCTCCCAGACGCGTCGCGGCGCGCTCGGGAAGGAGCGTGACGACCTTCGAGGGGGCGAGCGACAGCATCTTCCAGGTGACGGCCTCGCAGCGGTACTGGCGGGCGAGGGCGGAGAGCAGCGCCTCCTCGCCGAGCAGGTCGCGCTCGAGCAGGACCGTGCCGAAGCGCATCTTCTGCTCGGCGTGGCGCTGAACGTGGAGTGCGCGCGACAGCGAGCTTTCCGAGAGCAATCCCTCGGCCACGAGCATCTCGCCCAGGCGGGTCCGCGTCGATCCGGTGGGCCTGTTAGGGGAGATCACGCAGCTCCTTGCCGGGCTTGAAGCGAATCGTGTTTCCGGGAGGGATCGTGACCTCGACGCCGGTCTTCGGATTTCGACCGATGCCGCGCTTGCGACGCTTGACCTGAAACACGCCGAAGCCGCGCAGCTCGATCCGCTCGCCGGCTCCCAGGGCGGACCGCATCGCCTCGATCACGGTCTCGACGGCGGTCGCGGCTTTCGCCCGCGGAACGCCGGCCGCTTCGACCACCAGGTCGACGATATCCGCCTTGATCATTGACCCTCCGGGAACCCTAGAAATTATATTACGGCCTTCTTCTTCAAGCGGATGGCCTCGGCGAAGGCCATTGCGGCCGCGGCCGCAAGCTCCCGCAGGAACGCGAGATCCAGGGGGGTCGCCCCCCGATCCTCGGGGAATTCCACGTATAGGAAGGCCACCGGTCGATCCCTCAGGGCCACCGGCTGGAGGGCGCACTCGGTGGCCCATCCCCCGAACGCCTCGGCGATCGGGCTGTGGCGGGGCAACGGGGGAAGAGGACCCAGATAGAAGGATCGGGAGAGCCGGACGTTCAGGAACAGCGAGGGCTGGGTCCAGGGAACCTCGATCGCGCGGAGGGTGGAGACGCGAACGCCCTCGCCCGCGGCACCCCATCCCGAGATGCCCCCGGGACGAACGACGAATATCGCGCTGCGCACGAAGCGGCGCGAGAGCTCGGCCAGGGCGGCATCGGCGATCGCGTCGCGGTCTCGCGCGTGCGCCACCGCCGGGAAACGCTCCTCGACCGGAGCGGCACCGGGGAGAGAAGGCATTGGGATCGGCGCGGCCTGCTCTGGTGCCGGAGGCGGCGCGGGAGGCGGCGTCGGGGTCGGGGCGACCACCGGCGTCGGGGGGACCACCGGCTCACCGGTCTCCGCGGGAGCCTCGGAGAGAAACACCGGCGTGGCCGTGTCGGGCGGTGCCGGTGCCGGCGGCGGTGCGGCGGGAGGCGCCTCGACCGCTGCGGGGGGAGGAGGCGCCGCCGTCGCTGCGGGCACGGCGGGCGTCGGCGTGGGAGCCGGCGGGATCTCGCTCGCCGGCACGGAGGCGGCCTCGCCGGCCGGCGACTCGGGTCCCGGGACCCACATCGGAGGCGGCGCCATGTCTTCCCAGGAGATGCTGTCGAGCGCCGCGGGCTCGGGTTCCGGGCGCAGGTCGGAACCGGGGAGGGATCCCCAGATCTGCGGCCGGTCGGGAATCTTCCAGGTCTGGATGATCGGCTGCTCCGTCGCCTCCGGCTCGCCGCCCTCGCCCCAGACCTCGCGAGCGCCCGGCGCGTCTCCGGCGGCCGCGCGATCCGATGCGCCGGGTTGTTCGGGGAAGAAGTTCGGCGGCGGCGGCGGCGGGGCCGTGCGCTGTGGCGGCACGTAGGTCCGCGACAGCTTCTCCGCGAGGATCGCGTAGCGCGGCGTGCGCCGCTCGCCGTAGTACTTCTCGAGCGCGTGGTAGATGCGCACCTCGGGAGCGATCGCGGGGTAGATCTTGCGGCCGGTCACGAAAAAGAGCTCATCCAGGATCCGGAGGTCCTGCGGATCGCGAAGGGCGACCTTCAGCCATCCCTCGCCCCGCTCGCAGGGAATCGCGCTGTGGCGAATCGCGAACTTCGCGGGAAGCGCGGCGATGACCGCGGGCGGCACGTCGCTGAGCAACTGCCAGGGAACGTAGGCGCAGCCCTTCTGTTGGGACAGCGCGGCGCCGAGCTCGTCCTCGGTCACCGATCCGCGCTCCAGGAGCAGCGTGCCGAGTCGGCCGCCGGCAAAATGCTGGACTCCCAGGGCTCGCGCCACGGCGTTCTCCGTGGTCACTCCGGACCGAACGAGGATCTGGCCCAGGCGGGTCATGGCGCTGTCCCGCTGGTCGCCTCGAACCCGTGGCCGCGCCGCCGCCCGCGCGTCGCGTCGGGGGCACAGGGGGCGGCCGCGGGCGCGGTCGCCGGGAGGCATGCGAGAATGCGCATCGATCGTCCGCCGGCGCCCACAGCATAGCGCGTGCCCGGCGGCGACGCGCGGGAATATCGCCCCTGTCGGGAGGGATAACAGTCTCATGAGACGCCTTTTGATCGCCGGGTTCGGCCTGCTCCTATTGCTCGGCGATTGCGCGGCGTTTGCGCAGTCTCTCCGGGAGAGCCGCCGCGTCTTTCTCCGGGCACGTTCGGCGATTGCCGACGGCCGCTACCGCGAAGCCCTCGAGCTCTACCGGAAGGTCCTCGTCGATCTGCCGGACGACGCGATCCTCCATTACGAGTACGCCCAGCTCCTGCGCGACCTGAATGTCACCGACGAGGCTGCTCGCGAGGCTCGCGAGGCGGTCCGCCTCGACCCGGATCTCGCGGAGGCGCGGCGCCTGCTGGGCGCGCTCGAGCTGCAGGCCGCCGAGGACGATCCCGCGCGCCTCGACGCGGCCATCGAGCAGCTCACGGCGGCTCGGCGGCTTCGCCCCGACGATCTGCAGACTTCCGTCGCGCTCGGGCGCGCGCTCATGGCCCGCGGCCGCGCCGCGGAGGCCGCGCGAATCTTCGACGAGCTTCCCGAGGGGCGCGCGAACCCGGGCGTCCTCCGGCTCTCCGCCGAAGCGCAGGCCGCGAGCGGCCGCTACAAGGACGCCGAAGCGAGCTGGTTGACGCTGCGACGCTACGATCCGACGAACCGCGAAGTCACGGCGGCCCTCGTCGACCTCTACGAAGAGCAGGACCGTCTCGACGAGGCGCTGACCCTGCTCGCGGAGCTCGAGAAGAGCGATCCCGCCAACACGGCGATCGCCGAGCGCATCACGCTGGATCTTGCCCGCGCGGGCCGGTTCCCCGAGGCGGAGGCGAAAGCGCGCGAGCTCGCGGCAAAGCGCCCCGAGAACCGCGCGATCCGCCGCCTGCTCGCGACCGTCCTCGCCGAGAAAGGGGACGCCGCCGGGGGAGAAAAGATCCTGCGCGCGCTGATCGCCGAGGACCCCGAAGACGACGCGACGCGTCGGGCGCTGGCCAACGAGCTGATGCGGGAGCGGCGGCTCGAGGAGGCCGGCGTCGTCCTCGCGGAACTCTCGCAGCGCGCGGAGAAGTCGGGTCGGCCGGAGCCCCGCGTCGCGGCGCAGGTCGAGCAGGGATACCTCGCGTTGCTGAAGAAGGACTACGCCGGCGCCCGGCAGACCCTGGAGCCGATCGCCGTCTCGGGCAACGAAGTCCACGGCCGCGCCACGCGGATCCTGCTGGCCGCGGCGCGGCAGTCCCAGGGCTGGGACTGGGGAAAGCGCACCGCCGAGGCGGCCGCCGCGGCCGATCCCTCCGACCCCGAGTGGACCGCGTCGCGAGCGGAGTTCGAGTGGCACCTCGGTGAGAAGGCGAAGGCGGAAGCGTCGCTGCGCGCACTCGCGGCTGCCGATGAGCCCGATCAGGTGCTTGCGGCCGCCGACGTGTGGGGACGCCTGAAGGATTATTCGGAGTCGGCGAAGGTCGCGCGCGACGCGGCCCGGCGATTCCCCGAGAGTAGCGACGCACTGTTCCGTCTCGGATCGAGCCTCGAGCGCTCGGGCGACTTCCCGGGCGGCGAGCGCGCGTTCCAGGACCTGCTGAAGATGCGCCCCAACGACGCGCCGACACAGAACTACCTCGGGTACATGTGGGCCGACAAGGGCGTGCGGCTGGAGGAGGCGCGCGGCCTGCTCGTGAAGGCCGTGGCGCGGGAGCCGCGAAACGGCGCGTATCAGGACTCGCTGGGGTGGCTCTACTTCCGCCTCGGCCGGCTGGAAGAGGCGGGGCGCCACCTGCAGGAAGCCAAACGCCTCGAGCCGGACGATCCCGTCATCGAGGAGCACCTGGGCGATCTCGCCGAGCGCCGGGGCGAGCTCTCCGCGGCGATCGCGCACTGGGAGAAGGCGTTGGCGCTCGACCACGAGGAGCCCGAAAAGGTCCGCCCGCGACTGGAGCGCGCGCGGGCCCGCTCCGCCGCGCGCTGACGCGCCGGCCACCCGGACGATGCCGGGCCGGGCTCCTTTCCTCGGCGCTCTGCTCCTCGTGGCTCTCGGCGCGGCCTGTGCGCCGGCGCGCCGCCACCACGACTTCCGCCCCGCCGCCGTCGCGGACGGCGAGCGGGCGCTGATCGCGTGGAGCGAGGCGCTGGCCCGCGGGGCCTCGCTTCCGCCCTCGCGACTGCTCTACGAGGCGAAGCTCTCGCGTGGTCTCGGGAAGATGAGCGGGACGCTGGCGATGTCGGTGGGGGAGTCGCGGCTGGAGGGGATTCTCGCGGGGCCCTTCGGCCGCCCGCTCGCGCGCATCGTGGGCGGCGTCGTGGAAGCCGAGGGCGGCACGCCCTTCCCGGTCGAGCCGCAGGAGCTTCGGGCGCTCCTGTCGGGCACCTGGCCCTTCGGCGCCCCGGAGGTCCGCGGCATCGACGGGCAGGCGGCGCTGCTGTCGTGGAGCGCGCCGCGTCCGGCGCAGGCGGTCCTCGAGCTGAAGAACGCCCGTCTCTCCTCGCTCTCGCTCACGGATCCGCGCGGCGAGATCGAGGCGTACTACGACGGGGCCTTTTCGCCATGGCCCGAGAAGGTCGAACTGACGGAGAAGCGGACGGGCAACCGCATTCGCCTCACCCTCTCCGGCAAAGAGGCCGGCGAGGCCCCCGCGCGCCCCGCCGGCGCCGCTCCATGAGGCTCGCCGTGGAGGCCCCCGCGAAGGTGAACCGCGAGCTGCGGATCGGCGCGCGCCGCCCGGACGGGTACCACGAGATCCGCTCCCGGATGGTCTCGATCGATCTCGCCGACCGCCTCGAGGCCGAAGAGGGCGGCGCGTTCACCTTCCACTGCGACGCGCCGGGCGTCCCCTCCGACGGGGAGAATCTCGCGGCGCGCGCGGCCCGCGCCCTCGCCGACCGCACGGGTCGTTCCGCCAGCGGGCACCTCGCGCTCGAGAAGCGAGTCCCGGCCGGCAGCGGGCTGGGCGGCGGCAGCTCGGACGCCGCGGCGGCGCTCGCGCTGCTCTGCGCGTTGTGGAGGGTCTCGCTGGATCCCTCGGAGCGGCTCGCGATCGCGGGCTCGCTCGGCAGCGACGTGCCGTTTTTCCTCGTCGGCGGGGAGGCCGAGGTCACGGGACGCGGGGAGGTCGTGGAGGCCCGGGAGGACGAGGCCCCGCGCGACCTCCTGCTGCTGGTGCCCCCGTTTTCCGTGGCCACCCGAGACGTCTACGCCGCACACCGCGCCGCGGATTCGACGCCGGGATCGCTGGACATCGAGGAGTCGGGGCGCTTCCTGGGCCGCAACGATCTCGAGCCGGCCGTTGTCTCCGTACAGCCCTCGATGGCGGCCTACTTGCGCTCCGCCCGCGAGGCCGCGCCGGAAGCGGGCATCACCGGCTCGGGCGCAGCGATCGTGATCGCCGGAGCCGATGCCGACGCGCGTGAATGGATCGCGCGGCGCCATCCGGACGCCGCGCTGTTGCCGTGCCGCACGCTCACACGCCAGGAATACCGTGCCCGGATCTCGCCAACTACTGGAGGTGCCCCTTGGACATCACGCAGGTGAAGGTGTTCCCCGTCGACCAGGAGAAGCTCAGGGCGTACGTCTCGATCGTTCTGGACGAGTGCTTCCTGATCTCGGACCTGAAGATCATCCAGGGTCCGGGAGGCCTGTTCGTCTCGATGCCGTCGAAGCGCCGCAAGACCGGGGAGTTCAAGGACATCGCCCACCCTCTCAATCGCGAGACCCGCGAGCGTATGGAGAAGAGGATCCTGGCGGAGTACGAGAAGGCCCGCTCGGCGATGCCGGCTCGTTCTGCCGCGGAAGCTCCCGAAGGGGCGCCGGCGACCGCGCCCGAGATACAGGCCACGCCGGAGGAGTAGGGACGGCGGCGCGAAGCGCCGATCGCTCTACACTAGTGACGACTGGGGCGTCGCCAAATTGGTAAGGCACCGGCCTTTGGAGCCGGCATCTGGAGGTTCGAGTCCTCCCGCCCCAGCCATCGGCCGCTTCGCGGGCCGCGGAAATGGGGAATCGGGAATGGGAAATCGAATCCCTGATGCGGCTCTCGTTCGATTCCCAATTCCCGATTCCCCATTCCCGTCTAAAATCTCCCGCGCTTGACCTCCCACAGCTTTTCCTACGGCGACCTGAAGATCTTCTCCGGCCGAGCGCATCCCGCGCTCGCGCAGGAGATCTGCCTGTACCTGAAGCTGCCGGTCGGGGAGATGACGCTCTACAACTTCTCCGACGGCGAGGAGTACTGCCAGATCGACGAGAACGTTCGCGGGGCGGACGTGTTCGTCGTCCAGCCGACCTGCTCGCCCGTCAACGACCACGTGATGGAGCTGTTCCTGATGCTCGACGCGTTTCGCCGTTCCTCGGCGGCGCGGATCACGGCGGTCATGCCGTACTTCGGCTACGGTCGCCAGGACAAGAAGGACAAGCCGCGCGTGCCGATCGCCGCCAAGCTGATGGCGGACCTGCTGACGGCCGCCGGCGCCGACCGCATCCTGACCATGGATCTGCACGCGGCACAGATCCAGGGCTTCTTCAACATCCCCGTGGACCACCTCTTCGCCGCCCCGGTCTTCCTCGACGCGATCCGCGGCCTGGACCTCTCGGACCTCGTGATCGTTTCCCCCGACGTCGGAGGCGTCGCGCGGGCGCGCGCGATCGGCAAGCGGCTGGGCGCCTCCCTCGCGGTCATCGACAAGCGGCGCATGGGAAAGAACGAGACCGAGGTCCTGCACGTGGTCGGCGACGTGGAGGGCAAGAACGTCATCCTGCTCGACGACATCATCGACACCGCGGGCACGCTGGTGCAGGCGGACGCGGCCCTGCGGCAGCAGGGAGCCAAGCGCACCTTCGGCGCCGCGGTGCATCCGGTGCTCTCGGGACCCGCCCTGGACCGCATCGGCGGCTCGAAAATGGAGACGCTGCTGGTGACCAACACGATCCCCGTCGAAGCGGCGGTCGCCAAGTGCCCCCGGATCCGGCCTTTGTCGATCGCGCCCCTGCTGGGGGAGGCGATCCAGCGCATCCACGAGGGGTCTTCCGTTTCCTCCCTTTTTGTGTAGAATGCGCGGCTTCGTCCGAATTGGGGCGAAAGACACCTTATGAAGACCATCGAGCTGACCGTCGAGCGCCGGACGCCCCAGGGCAAGGGGGCCGCCCGCCAGAGCCGCGCCGCCGGCAAGATCCCGGCCGTCGTCTATGGCGCGGGCAAGCCCAACGTCCCGATCATCGTCGATCGCCGGGCACTGTCGGATGCGTTCCGCCAGGGGGCCGGCGACAACGCGATCTTCCTGCTCAAGCTGACCGGCTCCGACCAGAGCCGCCACGCGATGATCCGCGAGTTCCAGCGGGATCCCGTGACGCGGCACCCCGTCCACATCGACTTCGTCCGCGTGATGATGGACACGAAGATCCGCGTGCGGGTCGAGGTCCAAACCCAGGGAGTCGCCCGCGGCGTGAAGGCCGACGGCGGCATCCTCGACTTCGTCACGCGCG
>DATBIJ010000113.1:0-6421 GCA_036557025.1 Thermoanaerobaculia bacterium
AATTCCTCCATCCAGCGGCCGAAGCGCGCCTCGCGCCACTCTTCTTTGGCGCGATCCACGCCGCCGAAGCGGCGCAGTGCCTCGGTGCGGGCGGCCTCGGGAGTCAGGCCCTGGCGCGCGCCGTCGGCGGCCTCCATCTCGATGTGGAAGGCGAGCTCCTCGTCGACCTCGGCCTCGCGGCGGCGGCGGGTGAAGAGACTGCGGATGCCTCGAAGAAATCGCATGGCGTTCCTTCCGTCTCTCTAAGTCGCGGCGAGCACGCGGGCGACCGCGGCGGCGAAGCGCTCCCAGCTTTCCGTCTCTTCGGTCAAGGCTCGACGCCCGGCGCGGGTGAGCTCGTAGAAACGCGCGCGGCGATTGTTCTCCGACACCCCCCACGACGCCTCGATGAGGCCGCGCTGCTCCAGCCGGTAGAGGGCCGGGTAGAGCGAGCCCTGGTTGACCTGGAGCACCTCGCGGGAGAGCTGCTGGATGCGCTGCGAGATGCCCCAGCCGTGGTTGGCGCCCGCGGCCAGCGTCTTCAGGATCAGGACGTCCAGGGTTCCTTGCAGCAGGTCGGCGCGCGACGGCTCCATGGGTCTCCTCTCGTGCTTCGACAGGGGAGTCTCCGCCCCTTCCTGTCGAATGTCAATAGGAGACGGAAAGGGGGGAGGAGGTAGGGGGAGGAAAGGAAAGAAAAGGAGCGTACGGCTAGGAGCGGACGCCGCCGTGGATCTTCCAGGAGACGAGATCGTCCGCCGTGGCGGAGGGATCGGCCCGCAGAACGCGCCGCGCGTCCTCCGCCGAGACCCCGTGAATCTTCATCGAGACGAGATCGTCCACGGTCATCTTGGAGATCCCGATCTCCCGCATCTGGCGGATGTAGTCGGGCGTGACGCCGTGGATGCGCATCGAGACCAGATCGTCGGCGGAGACGCGGCGGTAGCCGAGCTGCTCGAGCTCCCGCACGAACTCCGCCGACACCCCGTGGATCCGCATCGACACGAGATCGTCGGCCGTCAAATCCTCGTAGCCCAGCGCACGCATCTCGCCGACGAACTCCTCCGACACGCCGTGGATGCGCATCGAGACGAGGTCGTCCGGGGAGAGGCGCTCGAAGCCCAGACCGCGCATCGCCCGCACGTACGCCGGCGTCGCCCCGTGGATCGCCATCGAGAGCAGATCATCGGTCGAGAGCTTCGCGTATCCCAGATCCGCGAGCCCTCGGACGAACGCGCGCGAGACGTCGTGGACCGCGAAGGAGAGCAAATCGTCCGAGGAGATCGATCCGTGCCCCTGGGCCTCGAGCTCCCGGGCATAGGCCTCGTTGCCCGCAAAAAGGAACTTGCCCCAGGCCACTTCGTTGTCGGACTGGCCTTCGAAGGTGAAGCTCCCGGCGTCGCGGACGATCTGGAAGCGGACGTCGACGGGGTTTCCGGACGCGGGCGGCGCGAACCCCTTCAGATCCGCGACCGGGACCATGTCGGTGCTGCTCCAGGAGTGCCCCCCTCCGCCGCGCCGCTTCATCGTCAGCGCGACCCTTCCGCGCTTGGCCGGCAGCTCGATCGACCAGGTCCCTTTCACGGTGCCCGGCTCCTGCGCGAAGACGGCGGAGGCGAGCACCGCCGCGAGGAAGAGGGCGATCAGGATCGCGAGGGCGAGGCGGCGGGTCTTGCGCGGGGAGGCGACGGCGACGCTCACGGGTTGTCCTCCTCGAGCGCGTCGAGCAGATCCTCGATGTTGGAGCCGCTCTTGCGCAGCTTCTGGAGCTTCTGTGCCGAGATCCCGTGGATCTTCAGGCCGACGGCGTCCTCGAGCGACGCGACGCCGATCGCCTTGTAGGCCTCGAGATCCTGGACGGTCACTCCGTGGATTTTCAGCGCGACGAGATCGTCGGCGTTCGCCTTCCAGCCGCCCGCCGCGACCTGACGCGCGAGCTCCGGCGTCACGCCATGGATCTTGAACGCGACGAGGTTGTCGAGGTCCTTGTTGGCGAGGGTCTGCATCTCGCGCCCGAACTCCGGCGTGACGCCGTGGATTCGCAGCGAGACCAGCGTGTCCATGTCGGGCAGGTTGTAGCCGAGCTTCTGCCACTCGGCGGCGTCGGTCGGCTGCACGCCGTGGATCCGGGCCGCCAGGATGTCCTCGGCGCTCGCGTTGGGGAAGGCCTTACGCGACTCGCGGAAGAGCTCCGGCGTGACGCCGTGGATCTTCATCGAGAGCAGATCCTCGTGGTCGATGTTGCCGGCGCCGGCGTCCTTCATCGCGCGCGCGAACTCCGGCGTGACCCCGTGGATCTTGAAGGCGACCAGCGTCTCCAGATCCAGCCGGCCCCAGGCGGAGTTCATCGCGCGGATCGTGGCGGGGTCGAGCCCGTGCACCTTCAGGGCGATCAGCTCCTCGACGTCGGGGTCGTACCCCAGCGCACGGATCTCGCGGACGTAGGAGGCGGTGACGCCCTGCGTCTTCAACGAGATGAGATCCTCGACGGAGATCTCTTCCTTGCGCCCGCTCGAGGCTTTCGACTCCGACGCGGCCGCGGCGGCGGGCTCGGCCGGCTCGGCGGCCTCCGCGGCCGGCGCCGGCGCGGAGGAGGCGCGCGGCGGGGCGGCGGGCTTGGCCGGCTTGGCGGGCGCCTGGGTCATCGCCTCGGCCACGACCGTCACCTCTTCGGAGTAACCCCCCGCGTCGCTTTCGCTCGTGGCCGCCGCCATCTGGGCCAGCTCGTGCCAGACCACCATGCCTTCGCCTGGGTTGGCGCCGGGCCAGCGAACGGCGGCGCCGGTCAGCAGGAGCGCCGCGCCCGCGAGCGCGCCGGGGAGCCATCGCGCCGCGCGATGCGTCGGCACCGAGGCCGGGGCGATCAGGCGCGAGACGCGGTCGATCAGGCGTCCGCCGGTCGCGGCGGCCGCCATCCGCGGGGCGCGCAGGCCCTCCATCTCGGCCAGCGCCGCGGCGTAGGCCTTCGCGCTGCCCGTCGCCTCGACCGCGAGGTCGTCGCAGCAGTTCTCGCGCTCGACGCGGATTCGGCCCGAGACCCACCACACCGCCGGATGGTAGAAGAGCAGGGTCTCGACGACCGACTGCAGGAGGTTGACGAGGAAGTCCGCCCGGCGGATGTGCGCGAGCTCGTGCGCCAGCATCGCCTCGAGCTGGGTCGCCGAGAGGCCCGTGAACGCGCTGGCAGGAACCAGGATGACGGGCGAGAGCATGCCCACCGCGGTGGGGACCTCGACCGCGAAGGAGGAGAGCAGTCGGACCGGACGCGCGACCGACAGGCGCCGGCGCAGGCGCTCGAGCGCGGAGACGGCCTCCGCGGGCGGCGCCACCACGGCGCGCCGCGTCAGCCAGCGCGCCTCGGCGAAGCCGAGCAGGAGGCGGAAGGAGAGGGCGAGGACGCCCGCGATCCAGGCCGTCACGATCCAGGGCTGGAGTCGCTCGAGCATGCCGGGCCCTGCCGGCGGCGCGTCGGACGCCGGCGGCGCCGCGCTCCGGAGAGACGGCTCGTGGCTCGCGGCCGCCGGTGCCGCGGCGACCGTCGCGACCGACGTGTCGGCGGGGGAGATGGAGATCATTCCGTAGGTCACGACCGGCAGAATGAGCATCGCGATCAGGGCGAGGCAGGCGGCGGCGTAGCGGGCGCGCGACGGCTGGCGGGAGAGCATCGCGTCGACGGCGGCCAGCAGCAGCGCGACGGCCGTACCCTGCCAGAGGAAGTGCGCCAGCGTTTTCGTCAGCGCGGCGAACGACGGCGCGGCGAGCGTTTCGATGAAGTCCTTCATCGCCCTTCCTCCTGCTGGATCTCCTCGAGCATCCGACGAATCGCGGCGAGCTCCTCGGGATCCGCGCGGCGCGAGGCCAGCGCCTGCATCACGAGGCTGGAGGCCGAGCCCGCGAAGGCCCGGTCGAGCAGCTCCGAGACGAGCCGCTGCTGGGTCTGCTCGCGCGTGGCCTTGGGAACGTAGCGGTGCGCGCGCTCGCGCTCGTCGCGTTCGAGCAGGCCCTTCTCGGTCATGATCTGCATCAGCTTGAGCACCGTCGTGTAGCCGACGGGCCGCCGACCTTCCAGGTTCTCCTGCACTTCGCGGACCGTGGAGGATCCGCGATCCCAGAGCACGCGCAGGATCTCGAGCTCGGCGTCGGTGGGTCTGTGGGCTTGCGTCTTCATCATGGTCACCTAATACGAACAAAATAGTACGAAGTTTTTCGTAATGTCAACACACGAAATCGGGGGGACAAGAGTTTCGATCAAACTATGGCTACGGTTAACTATCGCCTAATAAAGTTAGGTAGAAGTCGCATTCGTACTGAAAATATCTGCATCTCGACGCATCTCGGCCGCTTTGACCGTGTTGGCCAGGAGCATCGCCACGGTGAGCGGACCCACGCCACCGGGGACCGGCGTCAGGTGTCCGGCGCGCTTCGAGACCCCGTCGAAATCGACGTCTCCGACCATCACGCGCCCGCGCCGGGCGATCTCTTCGGCGATGCGGGGAGAGCGGCGCAGGATCTCCGGAGCGGCCTCGAGCGAGGTGAGTCGGTTGATCCCGACGTCCACGACGACGGCGCCCGGACGCACGAAGTCGGCGGTCACGAGACCGGGCTTTCCGATCGCGGCAACGAGAATCTCCGCCTCGCGGCAGACCGACGCGAGATCGCGGGTCTTCGAGTGGCAGAGCGTCACGGTCGCGTGGCGCGCCGTCAGCAGCGCAGCCATCGGCTTGCCGACGATGTCGCTTCTTCCCAACACGACCGCCCGCCGGCCCGCGAGCGCGATCTCGTAGGCGTCGAGCAGCTCGAGGATGCCGGCCGGGGTGCACGGAACGAAGCGCGGCCGCTCCTGATGGAGCCTCCCGACGTTCTCGGCATGGAAGCCGTCGACGTCCTTGCGCGGATCGATCGCGTCGATCACCCGCCGGACGTCGTGCCCCGGCGGCAGCGGGAGCTGCACCAGCAAGGCGTCGATTAGCGGCTCGCGGTTGGCGCGCTCGACCTCCGCGACCAGGGCCTCCGGGGAGACGCTGTCGGCGAGCCGGATGGTCTCGGCGCCGATGCCCGCCTCGCGGGCGGCCTTCGTCTTGGAGGCGACGTAGGTTTCGGAGGCGGGGTCGTTTCCGGCGAGGATCACACGCAAGAAGGGGGGCGCGCCGGTCGCCGAGGCGACGACGGCCGCCGCCTCGCGCGCGCGGTCGCGAAGACGCCGCGCCACCGCCGCGCCGTCAAGGATCACGGCGCCGGACGCGCTCGCTTCCATGCGCGAAGGATACGCCGGCGTCAGCGGGCGCGGCCCGCGGCCCAGGCTCCGCCGACGACGACGGCCAGCGTGGCGGGAATGGCGGGAATCGACATGTCGAACTCGACGATGCCGTGGAGCACCACGAAGAGCACGGCCCCGATGCCGCCGAGGAGAAACGCGCTCTCCTCGCGGTGCATCTGCCGCCACCAGGCGCGCAGCAGCAGCAGCAGCGTTGCCCCGAACGCGATGACCGCCAGCGCGGCGCCGACGACGCCGCCGGTCACCAGGATCTGGAGGAAGTCGTTGTGCGCCTGCTCGACCTGACCCTCGATCTCGCGCGGCTGCACGGAGCGGAACGCCTCGCGGAAGGTGCCCAGCCCCGAGCCGACGGCGGGAAACTGGCGCCACGCCTCCAGCGAAGCCTGCCAGATCTGGCCGCGCGTGTCCGCGCCGATCCCGACGGGGTCGGAGCGGTAGAAGCGCGAGATCGGACCGCGGCCCGCGGACAGCAGCGCGCCGGCGATCGCCACGGCGAGGGTCGCCGCGGCCGCGAGCGCGAGCGTCTTGCGCCGGCGGCGGACCCGCGGATGCCACAGGCCCAGCGCCACGAGCCCGAGCGTCGTTGCCGCAGCCGCGAGCACGGCGCCGCGGGACTGCGTCAGAGCGATGCCGGCGGCGATCGCCATCCACGCGACGCCCCAAAGCGCGACGGGAAGGATCCGGCGTTCGAATCGGTCGCTGACCGTATCCCCGGCCGTGAGGCGGTCTCGGCCCTGGAGCAGCTCGTTCCAGACGCGGCCGAAGGCGACGGCGAGGCCGATGCCCAGGTATCCGGCGAGATGGTTGGCGTTCACGAAGGCGCCGTGGAAGCGCCCGTCGGGGCCCGGGCGCGACGCGGCCCACAACAGGTGGAGGATCATCCCGGAGAGTAGCAGGAGCGACAGCAGCCGCCGCCGGTGGCGCCCGCGCAGGAGTCGCGAGGAGGCCGCGAGCAGGGCAGTGAGCGCCGCGAAGACCAGGGTCGCCGCGCGCGTCTCCTCGGGAGCGATCGAGAGTCGGGGCGCCAGCGCGTGCGGAGATCCCAGGGCTGCGAGAATCTCCGAGGCCTCCTCGTAGCTTCGCAAGGCGTTCGGAGAGAGCGCCCGCACGAGTCCCTCCGGCAGCGGCAGCAGCTGGAAAAGGCCCAGGATCACGATTCCGCCGGCC
>DATBIJ010000114.1:0-7615 GCA_036557025.1 Thermoanaerobaculia bacterium
GCCTCCCGACCGCGTTCCAGCTGCTCGCGCCGGCGTTTTGCGAGACGGAGCTCGTGGGCCTGGGCCGGCAGTATCAGTCCCGCACGGACTTCCACAGGAAGCGCCCGGCGGGCTACTGATCGCGGCGGGATCGGGGCGGTCTAGCCGACCGCGTCGTCGCCGTGCCGGCGGTCGCCGCTGCGGCGATCGGGGGCCTTGGTGCCCCCCGGGGTGTAGCGCGGATGTCCGCGGCGGTTCTCCTCGCGGCGGTCCGACGGTGAGCGTCGCTCCTCGGTCGGCACCTCGTCGCGCTCCCGCTCGTTGGCCTCCCGATCCATCCCGGCGTCCATCCTAGACGCCGCGGCTCCGCACGCCAAGGGAAATCGGGGCTGCGCGCCGCCTAGTAGACGCCGCCGGAGAGATGGACGATCGCGGTCCAGAGCCCGCGGCTGAAGCGGAACGTGAGCAACGGAACGATCACCGCGGCCGAGCCCCAGACCACGAGCATCGTCGGCAGCGACCACTGCGGACCGAAGGCGGCGCCGAACATCAGAAGGATGGCGACGGCGAGCGTGTTGATGTCCAGCGAGCCGACCCACTGTCCGTGCTCGCGCGCGAACCCGACGCCGCACGTCGAACAGCTGTCGTTCATCCGGAAGTACGTCTTGAAGAGCTTTCCCTTCCCGCAGACCGGGCAGCGCAGCCGCAGGCCGCGCCACACGACCTTGCGCCAGTAGCCCTCCGGCCAGCCGGCCCGTCCGTGCGCCGTCATCGGCGCGACCGGGGTCAGGTCTTTAGTTGTAAGTTTTTCGCCAAGAGGCTTTGACACGTTTGCGTCCCCGCGACGCTCCCAGACTACCGCCAAAACTCACAGCGGAACGCGCTGTCCCTCTTCGGCGACGCCGAAACCGCGTCCCGCGAGGCCCCGCAGCGCCTCTTCGTCCCAGAGCAGCCGGTTCGTGTGGTTCAGATGGACGAAGAAGACCTTCGCGGCGCACCGCTCCAGACGCGCGGCGGTGTCGGGGACGAGGGGATGAGGGATGTCCGCGATCGAGCGGCCGGGGATCTCGTCGGCGGAGAAGAACGTTCCATCCAGAAACAGCGCCCGCTTCGGGTCGGCGGCGAGATCCTCGATCTTCTTGTCCCACTTCTCCCAGCGATCGATGTCGGGCAGCCACAGCAGGCTCCGCGAGGGTCCCTCCAGAAGCCAGGCAACGGTGTCGGAGTCCTCGTCGCGGTGCGGCACCTTGATCGGCGTGGCGGAGAGACTCGGAGTCAGCGCGACGCGCGTGCCCGGCGCGACCTCGTGGATCTCGATGTTCTCGCGCTCGACCAGGCGACTCCACGGCTTGTTCGCGCGGAGGAACGCGGCCATCGCGGGCGTCGCCCAGACCGGAAGTTTCCTCGTCGAGAGGACCTCGCGGCCGAGCTGGGCGAGTCCCAGGTAGTGCCCGATGTGCGCGTGCGTCAGCAGGATCCCGTCCGGGCGGCCGCCCAGCGACTCCACCTGCGAGGCGAAATCCGGCGTCGCGTCGATCAGGAAGCGTTTTCCGGCGGCCGCGTCCACGACGCCGAGCGAGGCCACGCGACGCCGCTGCGACGGATCGACTCGCGCGCGCTGGCAACGCTCCTGGGCGCAGCCCAGGTGCGGCACCCCGCCGTCCTGGGCGATCCCGAGAACGACGGCATGAACGACCGGCGTCGACGGCTCGACCGCCGCGGCCGCGAGCAGGAGCGACAGGACGAGAGCCACCGTGCCGATTATCCGCGAATGGCCCTTCGGCCCGCCGCGACCAGGACGAGCGCCGCCAGGCTCGAGACCAAAAGCGACGAGGCGCTCGCGGCGGCTTCGGAGACGCCTCCCGCGCGCGCGAATCGCAGAGGAATCTCTCCCGCTCCAAACGCACTCGCGTGGCGCCGGGCGGGGATGAACACGGGGTCCTGGCTGCGGTTGTCGGCGACCGCGGCGTAGGACACCACGCCGAACCCCTCGGTACGGACGATCGCGTAGGCGTCCGCCACGGCCTGGGAGATGCCCGCCGCATCGAAGGCATTGGTCTGGACGAGCGTCTTGCCGGGGACCGTCAGCGAATAGCTGCCGATCGCCGTGCCTTGCGGCGAATGAACCGTGACCGAGACGTCCTGCGGCGAGAGAAACGGGTTGTAGACGCCGATGTTGCTCCGGAATCCGGCGGCCAGGTCGGGCGAATGGGAGAGAGAGGTGAGGATCGCCTCCGTTTCGTCGAGCTCCTCGAGCCGGCCTCCCGGCAGATACATGCCAAGGGAGGGCTCGGTGCGAGACGGCGTGTAGAGGCGGCTGTCGACGTAAACCTCTCCCGAGAACTCCACCGCGCCGAGGGTCCCCGGCGCCGCAAAGA
The DNA here is from genome assembly GCA_036557025.1 of Thermoanaerobaculia bacterium. Lineage (GTDB taxonomy): Bacteria > Acidobacteriota > Thermoanaerobaculia > UBA5066 > Gp7-AA6 > DATBIJ01. The sequence goes on from DATBIJ010000114.1 coordinate 2,358, forward strand.
GCGTCGCGACCGCGTCGTCGAACACGCGCATCTCGCGGGGCGCGAGGGTGAAGGTCGCCTCCCCGGCCGCAGACGGGCAGGGTCCCACCGAACAAAGGTACCGCGCCGTAACCTCGATCGGCGCGGAGTACGGGTTGAACACCCGCACGTCGGATCGGAAATAGGCGCCCCCGACTCCTGGCAGCGAGGCGGCCGCCGGCAGAAGGACGGTTCCCGACGGGCCGCCGCGGCTCGCGCGAGAGCGCACGAGAAGGCCGTCCTGCGTCCGGTTGTCGACGATCCCCGCGTACGCGAAGCGGCCATGAACGCCGTCGGCGCGAATCACCGCGTAGGCGTCGGGAACGTCTGCCGCGATGCCCGCTTCCCGGAAGACGTCGTTGATCTGCAGGGCGGTGCGCGCGGGCACCTCCCGAACGATCTGGCCGACGATCGAAGCGTCCGGAGCGTGAAGCGACACGGTCGCCGTCAGCGGCACATCGTTGGGGTTGAAGAAGCCCAGATTGGTCCGGAACCCGCGCCCGCGATCGTTCGAGTGCGAGAGCGCGAGCAACACGGATTCGGGGTACGCGGCATCGGGCGTCTGGCCCGGCACGAAGAACCCGGAGGTCGGCTGCGCGCGTTCGGGAGTGTACAGGCGGCTGTCGACGAGCACGTCGCCTTCGATCTCCAGCGCGCCGAACGCATCCGAGGACCCGAAGAGCGCCGCGAGCGCGTCGTCGGCGACGACCATCTCTCGCGGCGCGAGCGTCATCGAGCGGCTCGCGGCACCGCAGTTTCCGGAGGCGCATCGGAACCGCAGCGTCGCGTTGACCGGAGCATCGCCCGGGTTGTAGAGGCGCACGTCCGAGTGGAAGAAGGACCCGCCCGCCCCGCGGATCGTCGCCGCGACGGGCAGCGTCACGACCGGGGCGATCGTGCGCTCGAACTCCACGAGCGCCGCGTCCATGCTCATCCCCACGAACCGGGACAGGTTCAACCGGAGCCTCTCTTCCTGGATCACCGCCCGAAGCTCCGGCGAGCCGGCCAGGAAGAGCGCGTCCAGGAAGTCCTCGAGGACATCGATCTGTCCGGCGGTGACGATCGCGCCGGCGCCGCGGCCGTCGTTCAAGGCCTCGACGTGACCGCTCCACGCCGCGACGCCGGCTTGGCCGAGGCCGCGCAGGGCTGCGTTGGTGTCGAGGAGCCCGACCGCCTCCGCACCGGCCGCGTAGTGCCGGGTCGTCAGGTTCCGGCCGGCCGCGCTTTTCGAGAAGATCCCATCGCGAAGGTCCGTGAAGATCGAGAACGTCGAGGCGGCCGCCGGCGCATTCGCGGCCTCGGAGCTCGGCGCGGCGCGCGTGGCGCCGGCCCGAACGAGCCGCGGCGTCACCGTCGGGCCCGGCGCGTCCGGCGTCACCGCGGGGCCAGACGGGGTCGGCGTCGCCGTGGGACCGAAAAACCTGACGCAGTCACCGACAATCACGCATGCCATCGGACAGCGTGCGGGCCGCGGCACGACGGTCGTCACATTGACCTGCGTCGAGAACACGACGCCATTGTTGAAGCGGTTGGGATCGGCGCCCCGGATCGCGCCCTCGTCGTGGCGGAGCGCGATCCCGGTCCGCATCGGCGTCTGGTTGGGCTCCGCGGTGAGCGTGAGCTCGATCTGCCGAGAGGTGCCGGGCCTGAGCTCGAGGATCTGTGAGGTGCAGCGGTTCGGAGTGCAACTCCAGAGCGAGTCGTTGACTGTGACGCCCGAGACTCCAGGGGCCAGGTCGAGATCCAGCCCCAAGGATGTGTCGGCGACCAGAGTCGAGGGACCGCGGTTCCCCATCGTGACCGCGAGCGTGACCGTGCCGCCGTACGGGACGGGGTCGGGCGAATCGTCGACCGTGATGGCCAGGTCGTAGATCCCCTCGGTCCTCGGCTCGAAGCGCACGAGTGTCTCGCCCTCGACGGGAGGGTCGAACCCCGGGCGGTACAGGTATGCCGAAAAAGAGACTCGCTCACGGAACTGATGCGCTCTCGGGTCTACCGCGAAAGTCACGATTCGCCCGACGACGTCGCCGGGACCGAGAAGGGGCCCGATGCAGACGTACTGCCCGGGTGCGGGATTGTCGCCGCAGAAGAGACCGGGGGTCTGAGGGGCTCCGAGGAAGGTATCGGCGTTCAGCTCCAGAGCCAGAGGCCCGGAGGGATCCGTCCCGACGTTTCGCAGCAAGAGCTCGAAGGAAACGGTCGTGCCGCTGACGACGACGTCCGGCCCGGCGCCCGAGATTCGGATGATCGGATCCGCTCGGCCGGCCGCCGCGAGAAGCAGGCTGATCGACGCGGCCAGGGCGACGAGTCGGGTCACTCGCATCTCCTCCTACGGCGGTCGCTCGGCCCCCCGCCCACGGCAAAGGACGGTTCCGAGGGCCCAAGCCTCTCACGCAAGCCAGCGGCCCGCCCGGCACGGAATCTGCTTTAATCGGTCGCGGAGGGCTCCCTATGTCCCGCAGCAGCCGACTGCCGAAAGACGCGGCCCGTGCCGTCGCCCCGATCGTTCTTCCGCTGGTGACCAAGGTTGCCCTGCCGCTGCTGCTGGAGAGCCTGCGGCGGCGCAAGTTCGACGGCGAGCAGTTCCTGCGTGAGGCGGGAGCGGGACTGAAGAAGGGTCTCGCCGAGAGCGCGCCGGAGTTCCAGAGGCTCGGAAAGGACGTCGAGTCGCTCTCGCAGAAGGCGCTGGATTCCGGGACGGAGCTGATCGAGAGGCTCGCGACGCGCGGGTCGGAGCTCGCGGAGGAATGGATGGACTCGATCCGTCCCCCTCGGCGACGCCGTCGGCGCTGGGGCTACGCGCTGGGCATCCTGGCGATCCTGGGCGTGTCGGTCGCGCTGATCAACCGCCGCTAGCGCCGGGCAAACGGCCCTCGCGCACGGTCCCGCGCGAGCGGAATTCTCCCGGCGCTCCGCGCATTGAAAGCTGGGCCGGGAGGTGTCCCAATGAAGTACGTTTTTTCCATCGTGCTGCTGCTGCTTGCCGGAGTGTCCTCCGCCGCGGCCGCGGAGATCTTCGGAACGCTCAGCGACGGAACGAAGCCGCTCCCCGCGGGCGTCGTCGTCAAGCTCGCGTGCGGCGAAGCGACCGTCGAGGCGAAGACCGACGAGTTCGGCTCCTACAGCTTGCGCACGCCGGCGAGCGGTGAGTGCCAGGTCACGGTCGACTACAAGGGCGCGAGCGCCGCGCTGCCGGTGACGGTCTACGCGAAGCCGACGCGCTACGACCTCGTCGCGAAGCACGAGGCGGGCAAACTCTCGCTCACTCGGAAATGATGCCGGAGCCCACGCGAGCCCGCGAGCCAAAGCCGGCGGAGGATGCCGCGCGCGCCGCCGCGCGGCGGGATCGGTGGGACAAGGCCGCGATTGTTCTGCAGCCCCTGGGCGGCCTGCTGACCGCGCTGGCCGTCGCGATCCTCGGCTTCTGGACGTCGAGCTACCTTCGGGAGCGCGAGCAGCGCGACGCGGCCCTGCGCGAGCGCATCCAGACCAGCGACATGAACGCTCGACTCTATTCGGAGCTGATCAGCCGGCGAGAGGAGTCCGAGAGCGCCCTGCGCAAGGACATGTTCACGTCGATCATCAACTCCTTTCTCGGTGGCGGCTCCGGCACGCTCGAGCAGAAGCTGTTGAACCTCGAGCTGCTCGTCTACAACTTCCACGAGTCGCTGAACCTGAAGCCGCTCTTTCTCCACCTGGAGCGACAGATCCGGGAGAGCCCGAACCGTTCCGCGTTTCTCGCGCGGCTCAACCGCGTCGCGGAGGAGGTCACCAAGAAGCAGATGCTCGTGATCGAAGAGGGGGGCGCGAGCTTCGATGCGACAGCGAACTGGAAGACGCTGGCCTTTCGATCCAACGGCGGGGAAGAGTCTTCCTCGGCCGCACGGGAGCTGGAGGTCGACGGCATCAAACGCAACGTCAAGCTGGAGGTCCTGTCGGCGGATCCGGAGAGTCAGCAGCTGCAGCTTCGCGTCACCGTCCGGACGGTGGAGGCGGCGGGGCTGGAAACGACCTCCACGGAGTTCTGGCTCGGCCACTTCGACTTCCCGATGATCGACAACATCCGCCTGCCGCGCGATCAGCGGTTGGCCGTGATGCTCAACAGCTTCGACGCCGGCGGCTTCGCGGATCTGACCGTCGCCTACTTTCCGGGCAAGTACGCGGGCCTGCGCGAGAAGCCGTACTACGACGAGGTGCTCGCGAAGCTCCTGGCCGCCAACCGCGAGGCCGCGGCGGCTCCGACGCCCGCCGCGCGCTGAGGCTCAGCGCGCCGCGAGCTTCTTGTACTTGATCCGGTGCGGCTGATCGGCCTCCAGGCCGAGGCGCCGCTTCCGGTCCGCCTCGTACTCCTGATAGTTCCCCTCGAACCAGACCGCCTGCGAGTCGCCCTCGAAGGCGAGGATGTGCGTCGCGATCCGGTCGAGGAACCAGCGGTCGTGGCTGATCACGACGGCGCAGCCGCCGAAGCCCACCAGGGCCTCCTCGAGGGCCCGCAGCGTGTCGACGTCGAGATCGTTGGTGGGCTCGTCGAGCAGCAGGACGTTGCCGCCCTTCTTGAGCGTGCGCGCCAGATGCAGGCGGTTCATCTCGCCGCCGGAGAGATCGCCGACCTTCTTCTGCTGATCCGACCCCTTGAAGTTGAACATCGCGGCGTACGCGCGCGAGGGGACCTCGCGCTTGCCCAGCACGATTCGATCCTGGCCGCCCGCGATCTCGTCGTGGACCGTGCGGCTCGGGTCGGGGCGCTCGCGGTCCTGGTCCACGTAGGAGAGGACGACCGTCTCGCCGACCGTCAGCTTCCCGGCATCCGGCTTCTCCTTGCCGACGATCATCTTGAACAGCGTCGTCTTCCCGGCGCCGTTGGCACCGATGATGCCGACGATCCCGCCGCGCGGCAGATCGAAGGTCAGGTTCTCCATCAGCAGCTTGTCGCCGTAGGCCTTGCGGACCCCCTCCGCGCGGACGACGACGTCGCCCAGACGCGGCCCCGGCGGGATGAAGAGCTCCTGCGTCTCGCCGCGGGTCTCCGGGCCGGTGTCCGCGAGCAGGGCTTCGTAGCGCTCGATGCGCGCGCGGCTCTTCGCGTGCCGGGCGCGGGGCGCCATGCGGACCCACTCGAGCTCGCGCTGGAGCGTGCGGCGCTTCGCGCTCTCGGCCTTCTCCTCCATCTCGAGCCGGTTCTCCTTCTGCTCGAGCCAGCTCGAGTAGTTGCCCTTCCAGGGAATCCCGGCTCCGCGGTC
>DATBIJ010000115.1:0-3210 GCA_036557025.1 Thermoanaerobaculia bacterium
GCGCTTGGTGCGCGGCTCGAATCCCTGGAAGAGGATGTGCTCGCCATCCCGCGACCAGGAGGTCGGGTACTTCCACATCGAGGAGCCGTAGAGCTTCGTTTCGGTCGTGTCGCCGGGGATCGCGGACCGGACGAAGAGGTCTCCCGGCCCGTCGCGGTCGGAATGGAAGAGCAGACGCGTCGAGTCCGGAGACCAGATCGGGCCTCGATCGCGGGCCCGATGCGAGGTCAGCTGCGACGCGGCACCGGTGGCCACATCGATGACCCAGATGTCGCTCGAGCGGCGCTCCCGATCGAATCGCTCGACGGCGACGCGCGTGCCGTCGTGCGACAGCTCCGCGGTGCGGTACTCGCCGGGCGGGCCGAGCATGCCGATCGGGTTGCCGAGCCGGTCGAACCAGGTCAGGCGTTTCTCCAGGCCGCCGCCCGCCTGAAAGGCGATGGTCCCGTTCTGTGCGGCGGAGACGCCGGCGACGGCGTTGGGGTAGGCCGTGAACACCGGCTCCGCCACGGCGAAGGGCTCACCCCCGACCTTGCGGCTTCCCGCGTCGAAAGGCCGCGCGAGCAGCGTCCGTTCGCGAACGTAGAGCAGGTATCCCGGCGCCGCGTAGAACGCCGGCGCGTCGAGATCGAGCAGGTGCTCGGACTCGGTCGATCCGAGTTTGCCGATCTTCAGCGAAGACTTCTCGGGATCCGCGCTGCGCGCGAGGAAGAGGAAGTGCTCGCCGTCGGGCAGGAATTGGGGCCGCAGATGCGAGATCTCGCGGCGGGTGTCGTCCAGGGCGGAGGCGGTCTCCGGTCGCCCGCCCTCCGCGGCCACGCTCGCGAGCGCCCCACGCGACGAAGGGGCGTACACGATCCGGCCCTTGCCGCTCCAGGTGCCGCCGCGGCTGTCGATGGCCGGGGCCAGCACGCGGGGCGGCCCGCCCGCGAGCTCGAGGCGCTGGAGCTGCCCGCCGCGGAAGAACCCCATCGAGCGTCCGTCCGCGGAAAAGAACGGGTCGAAGCCATCGTCGGTGCCCGGCAGCTCACGGGACTCGATGGCGTCGAGCGGACGGAGCCAGAGCAGGGGCCGCCCGTCCGGGCCGGCCGCCGCGAACGCGAGCTGGCGCCCGTCCGGGGAGAGCGTGACCGGGCCGTCGAGCGGGTTGAAGCTTGCGCGCTCCGGCGGTTGGACGACGAAGCGCACCGGCGCGCGGGGCACCGGCTTGCGGCGGAAGTAGCCGTAGGCGAACGCCGCGGACGCCAGCGCGAACACACCGGCCGCGATCCAGGCGATCCGCTCGCGATCGCGGCGCCGAACGACGACGGGCGTCGGAACGCCGGCGCGGGAGCCGGCCTCGGTGAGCCAGCGCAGCTCGAAGAGCAGATCCCGCGCGGTCTGCCAGCGATCCTCGGGATCCTTGGCGAGACATCGCTGCACGACGCGGTCGAGCGCCGGCGGCGTCATCGGCACGACCGCGGACACCGCGGTGGGCTCCGAGGAGAGAATCGCGGCGATCAGGCTCGCCTGGCCCTGGCCGGTGAAGGCCTTTCGGCCCGTCAACATCTCGTAGAGCACCGCGCCGAATCCGAAGATGTCCGTGCGCGGGTCGACGTCCTTGCCCTCGAGCTGCTCGGGCGCCATGTACTGGAAGGTCCCGAGGATCATGCCAGTCGCGGTCAGGTGCTTCCCGGCATCGGTCGGCAGAGACGAGAGGCCCGTGAAGACCGGGCCGGCGCCCGCAGGCGCGAGCTTCGCCAGGCCGAAGTCGAGCAGCTTGATGCCCGACTTCGTGATCATCAGGTTCTGCGGCTTCAGATCGCGGTGCACGATGCGCTGCTGGTGCGCGCGGTCCAGGGCGTCGGCGATCGCGATGGCGTAGCGGAGGGCTTCCTCCATAGGAATGGGCCCCCGGGTCAGCCGCTTCGCGAGCGTCTCGCCCTCGAGCAGCTCCATGACGAGGTAATCGACGCCTCCCTGGTGGCCGACGTCGAAAAGAGCGCAGATGTTCGGATGCGAGAGGCTGGAAATGGCGCGCGCCTCGCGCTCGAAGCGCTGGCGCAGCTCCGCGTCCTCGGTCAAGTGCGCCGGCAGGACCTTGATCGCGACGAGCCGGTCCAGGCGCGAGTCGCGCCCCTTGTAAACCTCGCCCATTCCCCCGGCCCCGAGCGGCTCCAGGATCTCGTAGGGGCCCAGGCGCGATCCGGCGGGAACTGTCATTGTCGAGTGGGTTGCGGGGGGATTCTATGGGAGCCGCGGGACGAAGGATCGCGCGTCGTGGGCAATAATCCGCTGGGAGGTCCCATGGCCCCGAGATTCTCTCGCCCCTGCGGCGCGTCCCTGGCCGCCCTGATCCTCGCCGTCGTGCCGATGGCCGCGCAGCAGGCGCCGCCGGAAGCGCCGGTCGATCGCCTCTACGACCTCTCCTACCGCAACGCCGGCGACGCGGAGCTGAAGCTCGACGTCGTCCGGCCGGATGGCGGCGGAGGACCCTATCCGGCGCTGCTGGTCATCCATTCCGGCGGATGGCGGGAAGGCTCCCGGGAGGAGGCGCGCCGGCTTCTGGGGCCGCTGGCCCGTCGCGGCTACGTCGCGGTGGCGCCCGAGTATCGGCTCGCGCCGCAGAATCCCTATCCCGCGGCATTGCTGGATTTGAAGGCTGCGGTGCGCTGGCTTCGAGGCAACGCGGCGTCCCTGCGCATCGATCCGCAGCGAATCGGGGCGATCGGCTTCTCCGCCGGCGGGCATCTCGCGCTGCTGCTGGCCGTCACCGGGCCCAACGACGGCTACGACACCGAGGCCGGCAAGGGCGCGCCCTCTTCCTCCATCCAGGCCGTCGTGAACTTCTACGGACCGACGGACCTCACCGCGACGGACTTCCCGGAAATGACGGCGGACATGGTCAAGGACCTTCTCGGCGGCACGGCGATTCAGAAGCCGGAGCTCGCGCGCCAGGCCTCGCCCGTCACGTGGGTTTCGGCGGGGGATCCGCCCATCCTGATGATCCAGGGCAGCGACGACGACACCGTCCCCGTCAACCAGTCCAAGAAGCTCGAGGACGCCATCAAGAAGGCGGGAATCGCGGGCCGCATCCACATCGTTCCCGGCGCGAAGCACGGCTTCGACGACACGAAGCTGCCGGAGGCTCTCGGCCAGGCCGTGGAGTTCCTGGAAAAGAACCTCAAGGGGAAGGCGGCGGGTAAGGGCTAAACGCGATGGCGAGGCTCA
>DATBIJ010000116.1:0-19998 GCA_036557025.1 Thermoanaerobaculia bacterium
GAGTATGCGAGGTAGAGGAATCGGGAGTGGGGAGGGGGTAGGGGGTCGTGGGTGGGGCACCCTCGCCTCCCCCCTTCCTCCTTCCCCCTCCCGAACATGAACCTGCTCTTCGTCGGCGACGTCGTCGGCTCTCCGGGCCGCCGGGCCTTGAGCGCGCTCGAGGGGATCATCGACCGCCACAAGATCGACTTCACGGTCGTCAACGTCGAGAACGCCGCGGGCGGCTTCGGCATGACCGTGGAGCTGTGGGAGGAGATGTCGAAGATGCCGATCGACGTCTTCTCGTCCGGCAACCACATCTGGGACAAGAAGGAGATCTACGACGTCCTGGAGCGGGAGGAGCGCCTGCTGCGGCCGGCCAACTACCCGCCGGGCAACCCGGGCCGGGGCTGGACGATCCAGCGCACCGCCGCGAACGTGCCCGTGGGGGTGCTGAACCTGCAGGGTCAGGTCTTCATGCCGGCCCACGCCGACTCGCCGTTCCGGGTGGCGGACGAGGCTCTCGCCGCGATGGGCGAGGCGAAGGTCATCTTCGTGGACTTCCACGCCGAGGCGACCTCCGAGAAGGCGGCGCTGGGCTGGTACCTGGACGGACGGGTGTCGGCCGTCATCGGGACGCACACGCACGTGCCGACCGCGGACGAGACGATCCGTCCGGGCGGCACCGCCTTTCTCTCCGACGCCGGGATGACCGGCGCCTACGAGGGCGTCATCGGGTTTACGAAGGACCGGATCATCGAGAAGTTCCTCTCGCAGACGCCGCGCGCGTTCGAGACGGCCAAGCGCGACGTGCGCTTGTCCGGCGCCGTCGTCTCCATCGACGAGTCCACCGGCAAGGCGCGCGAGATCACGCGCGTTCAGGTCCGGGTCGACTGATCTCGGGGAAGGGACACGGCGCGCGACGCTCCCATGGCGCGGGAGAAGCTCTCGGCCGTCGTCCTGACGCTCAACGAGGAGACGCACCTCGGAGACTGCCTCGACAGCCTGACCTTCGCCGACGAGGTCGTCGTGCTGGACTCCTATTCGACGGACGGGACGCGCCGGGTCGCGGCCTCGCGGCCCGGCGTCGCGTTCTGGGAGAACCGCTACGCGGGCGACGGGCCGCAGCGCAACTGGGCCATCGACCGCGTCGCCGGCCCCTGGGTGCTGCTGCTGGACGCCGACGAGCGGATCCCGCCGGCGCTGGCGGAGGAGATCGGGCGCGTGGCGCTCTCTTCCGGCACGACCGAGCCCTGCTTCGCCCTGCGGCGGGAGAACGTCTTTCTGGACCGCGTGATCCGCCACGCGGGTTGGGGCCACGACACCGTGGTGCGGCTGGTCCGCAAGGGCACGGTGCGCTATCCCGAGATGCGCGTCCACGCGGAGATCCGGCGCCCGGGGATTCGGACCCTCTCGGTGCCGATGCGGCACCTCACGTTCCGCTCGCTCGCGCACTACGCCGAGAAGATGCAGGCCTTCGCCCGTCGCTCCGCGGCGGACCTCACGGCGGCCGGGCGCCGCGCGACGCTGGCGGATTTGATGCTGCGGCCGGCGTGGCGCTTCGTGCGCCAGTACGTGATCCAGGGCGGCTTCCTGGACGGGGTCCCCGGCCTGATCCTCTGTGCCTTCCAGTCGTACGGGACTTTTCTAAAATGGGCTTTCGTCCGCGAAGCACAGCGCCCGGGCGGCGGCGAAACGAAGGGAGGCTGAGCATGCTGTCGGTGGGGGATCGCGCGCCGGATTTCGAGTTGCCGGATCACACCGGCAAGACCCGCCGTCTCTCCGACTATCGCGGCAAGAACCTCGTGCTCTGGTTCTACCCGAAGGCCGACACTCCCGGTTGAACGAAAGAGGGTTGCGGGTTCCGCGACCTCCACGCGCAGTTCCAGGACAAGAACACGGAGATCCTCGGGGCGTCCTTCGACACGATCGAGGCCAACGCCCGATTCGCCGAGAAGTTCGGGTACGACTTTCCGCTGCTGTGCGACACCGAGCGCACGCTGGGCATGGCCTACGGTGCCTGCGATACGCCGACCGCCACGTCCGCGAAGCGCATCAGCTACGTCATCGGGCCGGACGGGAAGATCCGGCAGGCGTACCCCAAGGTCGAGCCGGCCTCGCATCCGGCGGAGGTTCTCGCGACGCTGTGAGCGATCGGGACACCGCGGGGTCGCGGCGCAGTAGACTTGCCCGTGGAGGAGCCTGATGGCCGTCGATCCGGAGCTGCTGGCGATCCTGGTTTGCCCCAAGACGAAGGGGCCTCTCGAGCTCGTCGAGCTGAAGGAGGCGACCCGCCGGCGTCTCGTCGAGAAGTATCGCGAGAAGTTCCGCGACGAGGAGCCCGTCGTGACGCACGGCCTGCTCTCGAAGCAGGCGGACCTGCTCTATCCGATCGTCTCCGACATCCCCGTGATGCTCGTGGACGAGGCCCTGCCCGGCTCGGAAGCCCGGTAGCGCCCGCTCGCGTCGTGGCGTCTTCCTCGCGCCTGCGCGCGACGCTCTTCCCGCTCCTCGTCGTCCTGGCCCTCGCCTTTCCGTCGGTCACGGCCGCCTACGCGACGGTCTTCCTCTTGGCGATCCTCTGGTTCGGCCAAGGCATCGCGGACCGGACTCTGCCGGCGCGCCTGGCGCGCGTGCCCGCCGTTCCCGTCCTCGCGGTCTTCTGCGTGCTCGCGGTCGTGTCGGGCCTCGTCTGCCCCACGCCCGAAGCGGCGCTGACCTCGCTGCGTTGGCTCACGCTGCTGTTGATCCTGCCGATGGCCGCGGACCTGGTCGAGACGCCGGCCAAGGCGCTCCTCACGCTGTTCGCGGTCGCTCTCGCGGGCGCCGTCGAGGCCTCCGTCGGGCTGCTGCAATTCTTTCGCGGAGGCGACGACCTCTCCCGCCGGATCCGGGGCAGCTTCTCTCACTACATGACCTTCTCGGGCGTGACCATGATCGCCGCGGCCGTCCTGCTGGGGCTCGCGCTCGAGGCGCGGGGGAGGCGCCGGCTGCTGCTCGCGGCGGCGGCGATCCTGCCGGGCGCGGCGACCCTGCTGACCTTCACCCGCGGCGCGTACCTGGGCCTGCTCGGCGGCGCCGTCGTCACGCTCGCCCTGCGGCGCCCGCGCGGGCTGCTGTGGATTCCGCTCGTGCTGGCCGCGATCCTCCTGGTCTCTCCCGCGAAGGTGCGGGATCGCATCGTGTCGATCTCGACGCTGCGCGATGCGACCAGCCGGGAGCGCATCGCGATGGCGCAGGCGGGCCGGGAGATGGTCGCCGACGCGCCCTGGCTGGGCGTAGGGCCGGAGCGCGTGCCGGAGGTCTACCCGCGCTACCGCCGGCCGGAGGCAGTGGAAAAGGAGATCCCGCACCTGCACGACAACCTGCTGCAGGTCGCCGCGGAGCTCGGGGTGCCGGCGGCGCTCGCGTATCTCGTGTTCGTCGTCGTGTGCTTCGTCGCCGCGGCCGGCCGCCTGCGGCGCTGCCCGCGCGGCGACGCCTGGGCCGGGCCGCTCTCGGCGGCGCTGCTCGCGGGAACCGCCGTCGCGGTCGCGGGCGTCTTCGAATACAACCTGGGCGACGCCGAGGTTCTGGTTCCGGCGCTCCTGGTCGTCTCGGTCCCGTTCGCGGCGCCGAAGGACTTCGAGGCCGCGCCGTAAACGCGGCCGCCGGAGATCATCCGGCTTACAATTCCTCGATGTCTTCTCGTCCGTTCCCCGCGGCGGCCCCGCCGCGGCCCTACACCGTCACCGCGCTGCTCGCGGAGGTGTCGGGCGCCCTGAGGACCTCCTGGCGCGACGTCTCGGTCGTCGGCGAGATCGGGCGGTTCGACGAGCGGTCGGGGCACGGCTACTTCACGCTGAAGGATCGGGCCTCCAGCCTGAACGCGGTGATCTTCGCGTCGGATCTCGAACGCGTGCCCTTTCGCCCGGAACCGGGCCTGTCGGTCGTCGCGCGGGGCATGCTGGATTTGTGGGCGCCGCAGGGCCGGTTCCAACTCAAGGTCTGGACCCTCGAGCCGGTGGGCGCCGGCGCCCTCCAGCTCGCCTTCGAGCAGCTGAAGGCGAGGCTCTCCGCAGAGGGACTCTTCGACGCATCGCGCAAGCGGCGCATCCCGGTGTTGCCCGGCCGCGTCGCGCTGGTGACCTCTCCGACCGGAGCGGCCGTGCGGGACTTCCTCCAGGTCCTGCGCCGGCGCTTCGACGGCCTGGCCGTGACGATCTTCCCTGTCCGCGTCCAGGGTGTGGGCGCGGCCGAGGAGATCGCGGCCGCGGTGGAGAGCCTCAACCGCCGCGGCGGCTTCGATGTCATCGTGCTCGCGCGCGGCGGCGGATCTCCGGAGGACCTCGCGGCCTTCAACAACGAGCGCCTCGCGCGGGCCGTCGCGGCGTCCGCGATCCCGACCATCTCCGCCGTCGGCCACGAGACCGACACGACCATTTGCGACTTCGTCGCGGATCTTCGGGCGCCGACGCCATCGGCCGCGGCGGAGATCGTCGCCGAGCGGAAGTCCGATCTGCTGCGGCGCGTGACGGGAGCGCTCGATCGCCTCCGCCGTGCCGAGGTCGCGCGCCTCGCGCTCCTGCGAGCGCATTGGTTGGGCCTGACCCGCGCCGAAGGGTTGCTGCGATTCCGCTACCACCTGCGCGCGCTGTCCGACCGGATCGGGCAGGCGCGGGACGCGATCGCGGGGGTGGTGGCCCGGCGTCCGGCGGCGGACGCCGCGCGTCTCGCCTCGATGCGGCGGCGCCTGGTGGATTTCCCGCGGGTCGCCGAGCTCGCACGACGCCGGGACCGCTCCTCCACGCTGCACCGCGCGCTGTCGGAGCGCGCGGCGCGGGGCCTCGAGCGGCGGCGCGGACGATTGGCGGCGGCCTCGGCGCGGCTCGAGGCTCTCTCGCCGCTCGCCGTGCTCGCGCGCGGGTACGCCGTCGCCGTTCGGGAGGGATCGGCCCGGCCGCTGAAATCGGCCTCGGAAGTCCGGGCGGGCGACGCGATCCGCGTGCGCCTGTCGGAAGGCCAGATCCGCGCCCGCGTTCTCCCCGCGGAGACCGGCAAGCCGCCGAGCGGCCGGGCCTTGGGCGGCGTGCTGCCGCTCTTCGAGGAGGAGGAATGACCGCACGCAGCCGCAAAGAGCCCTCCTTCGAGGAGGCGATGGAGCGACTCGAGGAGATCGTCGCCGAGATCGAGTCGGAGAAGCTCGGGCTCGAGCGGCAGTTCGAGCTCTTTCGGGAAGGCATGGAGCTGGCCCGCTTCTGCGAGCGCAAGCTCACCGACGTCGAGAAGGCCGTCGAGGTCGTCCTCAAGGAGACCAACGGCGAGTGGCGCACGGCCGCCTTCGCGGAGGATTCGGCGGACGCCGAGGAGGCCGGGGAAGAGCGGTGACGTCCGTCGTGGCGGAGCTCGCGGCATACCTGGCGGAGACGCGCGCGGAGATCGACGAGGTGCTCGGTCGCCTGCTGCCGCCGGCGGACGCCCCGCCGGTCCGGCTCCACCAGGCGATGCGGCACTCCGTCTTCGCGGGAGGCAAGCGCCTGCGCCCCATCCTCTGTCTCGCGGCGGCGGAGACGCTCGGCGGCCCGCGCGAGGCGGTGCGGGAGCCCGCCGCGGGTCTGGAAATGATCCACACCTACTCGCTCGTGCACGACGATCTGCCGGCGCTCGACGACGACCGTCTCCGCCGCGGACAGCCGACCTGCCACGTCGCCTTCGGCGAGGCGATCGCGATTCTGGCCGGCGACGCCCTGCTGACGCACGGCCTCACCGTGCTGGGGACGCGACCGGCCGGCGACGCCTGGGCCTCCGCGCGCGGCCGGGCATTCGAGGCCGTCGCGGTCGCGATCGGAACCGGAGGGATGATCGGCGGCCAGGTCGAGGACCTCGAGGCCGAGAATGCCCCGGCCAGCGAGGAGCAGGTCGCCCGCATCCACGAGAACAAGACGGGGCGCCTGATCCGCGCCTCGCTCGCCGTGGGCGCCCATCTCTCGCGCGCCGATGCGGCGACGCTCGCGCGCCTGGACGAGTACGGCCGAGCGATCGGGCTCGCGTTCCAGATCAAGGACGACCTGCTCGACGTCGAGGGCAGCGCGGCGGAGCTGGGCAAGTCCTCGGGCAAGGACGCCGCTTCCGGCAAGGCGACCTTCCCGGCGGTGTGGGGCATCGATCGCAGCCGAGCGATCCTGCGCGACACGCTCGCGCAGGCCATCGAGGCGGCGCGAGGGCTGCCGCATGGCGGCGGCCGGCTGCCCGAGCTCGCGCGCTTCGTGGGCGAGAGAAGCCGGTAGCGGGTCGTCGTGCGCGCGTTCGTCCAGACCGACGTCGGGCAGTGCGAGGAGCGGGATCTGCCCGTGCCCGAGCCGCGCGAGGGCGAGGTCATCCTGCGGGTGACCGACGCGCTGCTCTGCGGCACCGACCTGAAGATGCTCCAGCGCGGCCACGCCACCATCGCCCTGCCGACGGTCATGGGACACGAGGCCTGCGGCGAGATCGTCGCGGTGGGCGTCGGCGTATCGATGTTCGCGGTGGGCCAGCGCGTAGTGCCGGGCGTCTCCGGCCCCTGCGGGCGGTGCAAGGAGTGCGAGTCGGGGTTCTCGAACCTCTGCCCCACCGCACACGCCGAACGCACCTGGGGCGCCTTCGCCGAGTACCTGCGCGTGCCGGCGTCGGTGGTGTCCTCCAACCTCCATCCGGTGCCCGACGGCATGCCGGGACGCGTCGCGGCGTTCCTCGATCCGCTGGCGGCGGTGCTGCACGGCTGGAACCGCCTGGGGTCGCTGCCGCGCCGTCTGCTCGTGTACGGGGCGGGCGCGCTGGGGCTGCTGTGGGCCGCGACGGCGCGCCGCCGTGGCGTCGCCGTCGTCGTCGCCGCGCGCCGGCCGGAGCGGCTCGCGCACGCGCGCGGGCTCGGGGCCGAGGTGATCGACCTCTCGCTGGGAACGAGCGCGATCGAGGAGCTCTCCCGGCTGGGCTTCTCGCCCGACGCCGCGGTCGATGCGACCGGTAGCCCGGAGGTCTGGCAGGAGCTGCCCAGCCTCTTGCGGCCCGGCGGCCGCGCCCTGCTCTTCGGGGGCTGCGCCCCCGGCGCCCGCGTCGACTTCGACGCCACGCGGCTGCACTACTCGGAGATCTCGCTGATCGGTGCCTTCCACTCGACGCCGGCGGAGGCCGACCGCGCGCTGACGCTGCTCGCGTCCGGCGAGATCGATCCGCGGCCCCTGCTCTCGGGCGAGGGCACCCTGTCGGAGCTGCCGAGCTTGATCGAGCGGCAGCGCTCCGGCGACGGCATCCGCTACGTCGTGCGCGTCGACGCGCGGCGTTGACGCCGTGAAAGCCGTCCGGGTCGGCGAAGACGGCTCGGTCGCAGTCGTCGAGATCGCCGCGCCGAGACCGGGGGCCGGCGAGGCCGTGATGCGGACGCGCGCCGCCGGGATCTGCGGATCCGACCTGCTGTCCTGGTACGTGCGCCGCAAGGCGGGCGCGATCCTCGGCCATGAGGTTGCCGGAGAAATCGTCGAGGTCGGGGAGGGTGTCGCCGACTTCGCGCCGGGCGACCGCGTCGTGCCGCATCACCACGCGCCGTGCCTTGCCTGCGAGGCCTGTCGGCTCGGACGATTCGTGCACTGTGCCACGTGGAAGAGCTCGGCGCTGGACCCGGGAGGAATGGCGGAGCTCGTGCGCATTCCCACCGGCAACCTCGCGCGCGACACCCACAAGATCCCCGATGGCACCCAGGACGAGGAGGCCTGCTGGACCGAGCCGCTCGCCACGGTCCTCAAGGCGCTGCGGCGGGCGGCCTTCGGGCCGGGCCAGTCGCTGCTGTCGATCGGGCTCGGGTCGACGGGACAGCTTGCCTTGCGGCTGGCCGCGGCCCGCGGCGCCTCGCGTCTGGCCGGAATCGATCCCGCCGCGTCGCGCCGGCGCCTCGCCGAGACGACGGGCGCCGCGGTCTTCGACACGGGGGAGGACGCGATCGCTCAGGCGTCCCGGGAAAGCCCGGGTCGCCGCGGTTTCGACGTCGTGCTGGTGATGCCCGGATCGCCCGACGTGATGCGCGCGGCGCTGCCGGGCGTGGCGCCCGGAGGCACGCTGCTGCTCTTCACGATGGCGGCGCCGGGCCAGCGCCTGGAGATCGAGCCCGGAGATCTCTACTTTCGCGAGGTCTCGATCGTGCCCTCCTATTCGTGCGGGCCGGACGACACCCGCGAGGCGCTCGGGTTGATCGCCCGGAAGATCGTGCGCGTGGGCGATCTGGTGACGCACCGATTCCCGCTCGAGCGCGCCGCCGAGGCCTTCGCGCGCGCGAGAGACCCGGAAGGAAGCCTCAAGGTCCTCCTGACGTTCCCCGCGGCGTGAAGCGTCGGCTGGATCTCCTGATGGTCGAGCGGGGCCTCGCCCCGACGCGGGAGAAGGCGCAGGCGCTGATCCTCGCCGGGGCCGTGTCGGTCGGCGGCCGCCGCGCCGAGAAGCCGGGCACCACGGTCGCCGAGGACGCCGCGCTCGAAATCGCCGCGCCGCCGCATCCCTTCGTCTCGCGGGGCGGCGTCAAGCTCGCCGCGGCCCTGGACGCGTTCGGGCTCGATCCCGCCGGCAAGGTGTGTCTGGACGTGGGCGCCTCGACCGGCGGCTTCACCGACTGCCTGCTCCAGCGCGGCGCCGCGCGCGTGTACGCGGTGGACGTCGGCTATGGGCAGCTCGACGCGCGCCTGCGCGCGGACCCGCGCGTGATCCTGCGCGAGCGCGTCAACGCGCGGATGCTCTCGGAGCGCGAGGTGCCCGAGAAGGTCGCGCTCGCGACGATGGATCTCTCCTTCATCTCGGCGCGCCTCGTGCTCCCCGCGGTGGCGCCGCGAGTCGAGGCCGGCGGGGCCATCGTCGTCCTGGTCAAGCCGCAGTTCGAGGCGGGTCGCGGAGAGGTCGGCAAGGGCGGCATCGTGCGCTCCGAGGCAATCCGGGAGCGGGTCGTCCACGAGGTCGAAGAGGCGGGGGCGCGGCTTTCCCTCCAGCCCGGGGGAGTCGTGCCGTCTCCGATTGCCGGTGCCCGCGGCAACCGGGAGTTCCTGCTCCTGTTTCGTGTAAATTGAGCCCTGTGAAGGGCTCGCGTCCACGGCGGCGGGTGCGCTATCGCCGCGTCGGCCTCGTGGCGAAGGTCACCTCCCGGGAGGCCCTGCGGCTCGCGGACGCCCTCTCCCGCGCGCTCACGAAGGCGGGCGCCGAGGTCCTCTTCGACGTCGCGACGGCGGCGCGGCTCTCGCGACCGGCGGGCACGGCGACGGACAAACTCGCGCGCGCCGCCGACCTCGTGCTCGCGCTGGGGGGCGACGGCACCCTGCTGTCGGTCGCCCGGACCGCGCCTTCGACGACCCCGGTGCTGGGCATCAACGTGGGCCGCCTCGGTTTTCTCGCGGGCTTGAAGCGTGAGGAGGCCATCCGCCGGCTGCCGGAGGTCTTGTCGGGAGAGTTCCGCGCCGAGAAGCGCATGCGCCTGGACGTGGAGGTCCGGCAGGGCTCCCACTGCGGGTCGTACCTCGCGCTGAACGACGCCGTGGTCCACAAGGAGGCCCTCTCGCGCATCTCGAGCTTCTCGATCGCGCTCGACGGGAAAACCGCCGCCGAGTTCCGGGCCGACGGAGTCATCGTGTCCACACCGACGGGTTCGACCGCCTACAACCTCTCGGCGGGAGGACCGATCCTGCATCCCGCTCTGCCCGCGATGGTCGTCACGCCGATCTGCCCGCACACCTTCTCCCAGAGACCCCTCGTGGTCCCGGCGCCCATGACCGTCGGCATCCGCGTCCTGGATCGGGAGCGGCGCGAGGGCGTCTTCCTCACCCTCGATGGGCAGGAGGGATTTCCCATCGGCCGGGAGACGGCGGTCGAGGTCTGCGCCAGCAGGTCGCCGGTCACGCTCCTGCGTCCGCCCGAGGACGATCACATCTCCGCGCTGACGGAGAAGCTCAACTGGGGAACGTAAGGCTGCCGGCGCCCCCACCCGATCGTGTCTGACGACGCCCCCGCCCCGGGCCCCGCGCCCCTTCGCGCCCTGCGCCTCTCGACGAGGCGGCTTCTCGTGATGCTGATCCTCTTCGTGGTCCTGTCGGCGTACGCCGTCTGGAAGTCGGAGCGCTTCCAGAGCCTGGTCTTCGGCGTCTCGCAGGCGCGGCTGTCGCAGGCGCTGGGCGTGCCCGTCAGTTTCCAGACCGTCGAGGTCTCGCTGCTGCCTCCCACGATTCAGCTCGCCGACGTGCGCATCGGAAACCCGCCCGCTCTCGGCCTGCCGGAGTCGCCGCCGCTGCTGGAGGTCGAGGAAGTCTCCGTCGGCGGCGGCATCTCGATCTCCGGCGGCGAGCTGCGTCTGGGGAGAATCCGCGCGACGCGGCCGAGGGTCCATCTGATCCAGCTTCCCGACGGCCGCCTGAACTTGCCGCCGGGGACGCGGCGCCCCTCGACGGGCCGGGGTTTGAAGATCGTGATCCGCTCTCTCGGCGTCGAGCAGGGCAGCTTCGAATTCAACGGGCGAAAGGCAGAAGTCGAGGGGGAGCTGGTCGACTTCGCGGCGGACGTCACCTCGCGCGGGCAAGACCGCTACGCCGGCGTGCTGGCGGCGCGGCAGGCGCGGCTGACGCTGCCCTCGGCCGAGCCGATCTCCTTCTCGCTGAACGCCCGCTTCCGCCTCGAGCCGGGGCACGGCTTCCTCTTCGACCGCATCACGCTCGCGGGGGACTTCGGCCGCCTCGGGGCGACGGGCCGCGTTCCCGTCGATCCCGGCTCGGTCCTCACGGCGACCGTGACGGGCCGGGCCTCGATCGAAGAGGTCGAGCGGCTGTTTCATTCCGACCTGGGGTTCAAAGGCGAGGCCGAGATCCTCCTTCACGTCCAGGTTCCGCCGAGCGGAAGCTTCCGCCTCGCGGGCTCGATCGCCTCGCCGCGAATCGACGCGCAGGGCTTCCTGATCGAAAACGTCGCGGCGGAGGTCGCGGCGGACCGCGGCACGTTGATCGCCACGATCCAGCGCGCTTCGTACGCGGGCGGGCAGGCGGCGGGGCTCCTGCGCATCGGCAACCTGACAGGGAAGGAGCCCAAGGCGTTCACGCTGTCGATCGACGGGCGCGGGATCTCCTTCGAGCGGTTCTTCGGAGACATCGACCTTCCGGGGATCGGGATCTCCTCGAACGCCGATCTGCTGCTGACCCTGCGCTGGAAGGCGGGCATCGGCCTCCAGCGCGCCGACGGCGGCGGAAGCCTGACGCTCACGCCGGGTCCGTCGCGCTCGATCGTCGCGGGCCGCACGGGCCTGCCCGCTTCCGGCACGTCGGGCCTGTCGGTGGTCGACGGCCGCATCGGCTTCGAGGGCTTCTCGATGCGACTGCCGCGCTCGACGATCGAGCTCTCCGGGGGGATGCGCATCGGGCAGTGGCAGCCGGAGATGGGATTCGCGATCCACTCGGAGGACTTCGCCGAGGTCGACGCGCTCTACCAGAACCTCACGGCGGCCCTGGGCGATCCGCCGGAGGCGCTGGGCCTGGGCGGCCGGGGCGACGCGCAGGGGAGCCTGGAAGGCGAGTGGGCGAACCCGCGGGCGCGGATCGATCTCGCCGGCAGCGAGGCGCGTTTCGCCGATGTGCTCTTCGGCGATGCCTCCGGCACGATCCGCATCGAGGACCGCGCGTTCCATTTCGAGCCGCTGCGCGTGGCGCTCGAGGGAGGCACGGGGGTGCTGGAGGGCACCCTCCACTGGTCCACGCCACCCTCGGGCGATCGCTTCGATCTGCGCGTGCAGGCAGAGCGCTATCCGCTCGCGCCCATCAAGCAGTTCTTCGAGCTCGACTATCCCGTGGAAGGCTTCGTGACCGCGACGTTCCCGATCGCGGGCCGCGAGGATTCTCTGCGCGGCGGCGGCCCCGCGACGCTCGAGCAGGCGAAGGTCTACGGCGAAGGGTTCGACACCATCGCCGGCAACCTGCTGTTCACGCCCGGGAAGATCGCCCTCGAGGAGATCCGCGCGCGGCGCGGGACCGCGGTGATGACCGGCCGCGGCGACTACGCCTTCGACGGCGAGGCGTACACCTTCCAGGCGCGGGCCCAGAGCCTGCCGCTCGAGGCGCTCGATCCCTTGAACGAGAGCTTCGGCGAGATCGATGGGCTCCTGACCTTCGACGCGGAGGGCGCCGGCACGCTCGCGCGCCCGAACCTGCGGATCTCGGCCACGATCGCCTCGGCCCGGTTCTTCGGCCGGCCGGTGCCGGAGGATCGGGCGCCGCGGCTGGAGGCGCGCATGGTCGAGGGCCGGCTCGACGCGACCGCCGAAGCGACGGGCTTCTGGAAGCTCACCGCCTCCGGGGACATGACCGCGACGCCGGTCGTGCTGGACGTCGCGCTCGACGCGCCGAACGCGGGAGCCCTGCTGGATCTGACGCCGCAGCCTCTGCCCGAGCCGATGACGGCGTCGATCGCCGCGAGCGGTCGCTTCACGCTCCCGGAATCCGAATCCGGAGCAGGGTGGCCCGAAGGAGACCTTCGCGTCAGCTCCGTGCGCGTCGGAACGATCGAACAGCCCGGGGTTCTTTCCGCCTCCGGCATCCGCGGGAGCCTGAAGGCGGGGACGCTGTCGTTCGAGGAGTTCGAGGTCACGGGGGCGGACTCCTCCCTGCGCCTGCGTCTCGCGGTCGGGCTGGAAGGGGAGCAGAACGCGATCGACGCCGCCGCGACCGGCAAGATCGGCGCCGCGACGGCGGGCTCCTTCGCGGAGCTTCCCCTGACCGGCGTCATGAGCGTCGACGTCCGCGCCGCGGGAACGCTGCAGGAGCCGAATCTCCAGGGCTCGGTGCGGCTGGAGCAGGGGCGCTATCAGGTCGCGGCGCTCTCGCAGATTCTCGAGGACATCGAGGGCGGCGTGACCTTCGAGGGAAGCCAGGTCTCCATCGACGGCCTGCGCGCGCGGTTCGGAGGCGGAGAGCTCTACGCCGCCGGCCTGTGGGATCTTTCGACCGATGCCCCGGCCCACCTGACCCTGCGCGCGCAGAAAGTCTCCCTGCGGCTCTCCCGCGACGCCCGAGTCCAGGTCGACGCGAGCCTGGGCATCTCGGCGGATGCGACCGGCTACGACGTGCGGGGCGAGATCAACGTCCTGCGGGCGTCGTACCTGCGGGACTTCGAGCTGACCCTGGCGACCCTCCTGCAGCGCACCCGCCGGACGGAGGCGGAGGGCGCCGTCGAGACCTGGCAGGACCAGACGCGGCTGGAGCTGCGCGTGCTCTCCACGGCCGGGCTCGAGGTGCGCAACAACCTCGCGCGTGTGACCGGCTCCATGGATCTGATCGTGCGAGGCACGGCCGCCCGCCCACGCCTCTACGGACAGATCCTCCTCGACGAGGGAAGCCGCGTCACCTTCCGCGACCAGCGCTACGAGATCGAGGCCGGCACCATCACCTTCGCGGGGTCGGAGCAGTTCGCCCCGATCCTGGACATCCGGGCCCGCACCGAAGCGGGCGCCTACGACGTCGTCGTGTCGATCGCCGGTGTGTGGCCGCGGCTGCAGACGACGCTGACCTCGGACCCGCCGCTGCCCACGGGCGCGATCGCCTCGCTGATCCTGACGGGCGAGGATCCGCGAGCCTCGGGCGCGGTGGCGCGAGACCCCTCGCAGAGCCTCGCGTCGGCCGCCGGCGACGTCGTCGTCGGCGCCGCGATGAGCCCGCTCTCGACCGGGGCGCAGAAGCTCTTCGGCCTGGACCGCTTCCGCATCGATCCGACCTTCCAGGGCGGCACCATCTCCTCCGCCCGCGCGACGATCGGCAAGCAGATCACGCCCGAGCTCTACGTCTCGTACTCGCAGTCCTTCAACTCCAACGAGCAGCCGGTCTTCGAGGTCGAATGGCGGGCCAGCCGCGACGTGCTCGTCGAGGCCCTGCGGGACGTCTACGGCAACTACATCCTCACGGTGCGACGGAGACAAAAGCTGTGAGACGCCGGGCGCTCGCGATCGTCGCGCTCGCGGCCGCGATGGCCCTCGCGGCGGGCCCCGTGCCGGCGTCGGCGCAGGCCGACGCGTTCGGCCTGGGGCAGACCGTGCTCTCCGTCGAGGTCACGGCCGAGGGTCCCATCGACGTCCCGGAGGTCGCCGACCTGATCACGATCGTGCCCGGCCGTCCCCTCACCCTGATGGAGACGGGAGAGACGATCAAGAATCTCTTCGCGACCCGCCTCTTCCGCGACGTGCAGGTGCGCAGCACGCCGGTGAGCGGAGGCGTCGTGGTCACGATCGACCTGTTCCGCGCCTACCGCGTGTCGCCGCTGAAGTTCGACGGGAAGCTGGGGCTCTCGCGGCAGGAGCTGCGCCGCGCGGTGCCCTTCACCGACGGCAGCGTGTTCCTGGCCGGCGAGCTGGAGCGGGGCGCGGAGGCGATCCGTCGGCGCCTGTCGGAAGAGGGTTACCCGGCGCCGCTGGTCGATCCCGAGGTCGCCTATGACGCGGAGACGGCTCGTGTCGCCGTGACGTACCACATCGACCGCGGCGCGGCGGCCGCCATCGCGCCGCCGTTGTTCGACGGGGACACGGCGCCCTTTTCGCGCGAGCAACTCCTGAAGGTCGCGCGCCTCGACCCCGGCAACCGCTACCGGGAGACGAAGGCCCGGCGGGATGCGCAGCGGATGACCCGGTTTCTGCGTGAGCAGGACCATCTCGGCGGGCTCGTGGAGCTGATCGCCGCGCAGCCCACGGGCGACGGGCGCGTCACGCCGGTCTACCGGATCTCCGTGGGACCGAAGTTTCTCTTCGACGCCGTCGGGATCGAGCCGAAGAAGCTGCGAAAGGAGCTCATCGAGTTCCTGGGAGACCAGGAGTTCGGCGAGGACTTGATCCTCCAGTACACGGAGGAGAAGACCGAGGCGCTCCAGCGCAAGGGCCATTATCGGGCGAGCGTTTCGTACACGCTCGAGCGCCTGCCCGAGCAAACGAAGATCGGCATCGTCGTGGAGGAGGGGGAGAAGTTCGCCGTCGAGTCGGTGGCCTTCCGGGGGAACGACTCGATTCCGGTCAAGGAGCTGCGTCCCGCCGTCGTGACCGAGAAGAAGGGCCTGCCCTTCCTGCGGCCCGGGCGGCTCACCGACACGGTGCTGGAAGAGGACCGCCAGGCGCTGGCGGGCCTCTACCGCTCACGGGGCTGGATCGGCGCGAAAGTGGGCGATCCCGAGGTCGCCACCGGAAGCGATCCCGACCGCCTGACCGTGGTCTTCCCGATCGAGGAGGGCCCGCGCACGATGGTCTCGAGCGTCACGGTCGACGGCGCCGTGGCGTTCTCGGAAGAGCAGCGCGCCATCGAGGGGGGCGTGGAGACAGGGCAGCCCTTCAGCATCGGGCGCATGCGCGCCGAGACCTCCGCGATCGGCGCGTGGTATCGCAACCGGGGCTGGAACTCGGTCTCGGTCGAGGATTCCTTCCACCTGACCGAGGACTCCTCGGAGGCCGAGGTGAGCTTCGACGTCGTCGAGGGGCAGCGCACCTACTTCGGGCGCACGGTCATTCGCGGCAACTGGCTGACGGACACCGACAGAATCGAGCGCCTCGTCTCGTGGAAGGAAGGAGAGCCCTTCTCCGTCACCCGGCTCGCGGAGACCCAGCGCCGGCTCTCGCAAACGGGAGTGTTCTCCCGCGTCTCCCTGCTTCCGGATCCGGCGAACCCCGAGACCGGCAAGAGCCGGATCATCGTCGATCTCCTCGAGACCCGTCCGATGACGCTGACCTACGGCATCGGCTACCAGTACGCGTCGGCGGGCGACAACCGCAACGACCCCTCCCTGCTCGCCGGCATCACCTACAACAACCTCTTCGGCTCGCTGCGCTCGACGTCGCTCGATCTGCTCTGGGCGCCGATCTCGGGACGCGGGCGCGTCGCGCTCGGGTTCCGGGACCCCTTCCTCTTCGGCGAGGTGCCGCTCGTGCTCGTGATGTACGCGGCGCGGCAGCCCGTCCAGGGGATCGACCTCGATCAGGCAGGTCTCTCGATCGACGTCTCCAAGGTCTGGGAGCCCTACCTGCGGGTCGCCATGCGCTACGACTACCAGTACTCCGAGCCGCGCAACCCGGAGGATGTCTCGGACGCGGCCCTCGAGGAGATCCCTCGCTACGACCAGCCCATCCGCCAGTCGGCCATCGGGCCCAACGTGTTCTACGACCGGCGCGACGACATCGTCGACCCGACCCGCGGCTGGTACGCGAGCGGCTCTTACTCTTATGCGTTCCCGTTCCTCTCCGCGGACGCGCGCTACCAGAAGGTCGCGGGGCAGGGAGCGATCTTCCGGCGGCTCGGAGCGCGCTCGATCCTCGCCCTGGCCGTGCGCGGAGGGGCGATCTACCAGTACGGTCCGCGCACCGCGGAGGGGCGCTTCGAGTTCCCGGTGCCCATCAACGAGCGCTTCTTCGCCGGCGGCCCGACCACCAACCGCGGCTTCTCCACGGATCTGCAGGGCATTCCGGGCCAGACGGTGGACTACAACACGCAGGTCCTGCCGACCGACGACGGCGGGCCGGGAACCTGCGCCGACGCGGCGGACTTCATCGCCGAGAACCCGGATCTCGCGAACTACGACTGCAACTTCGGCCCGAGGATCATCGGCGGCAACGGCTTCCTGGGCTTCAACGCCGAGCTGCGCATTCGCATCGCGGGAGATCTGGGCACGACGCTCTTCTGGGACGCCACGCAGGTCTGGTCGCAGCCCCACGACATGAGCCTCTCCTTCGAGGGAGAGTCCGGATTGCGGCAGTCCGTCGGCGTGGGGCTCTTCTACATGACGCCGATCGGTCCGGTGCGCGTCGAGTACGGCCAGCCGATCGACCCGCGGACGATCGACTTCCAGATCACGGAGAACGTCGACGGAGTCATCGTCGTCCGCGGCACGGACTCCACGAAGGAGTCGGGCAAGGTCCTGTTCTCGATCGGGTATCCGTTCTAGGCAACGGGACAGGGGTCCGATGCGCGCATGGCGCCCCGCCCCGAGGAATGTGCCCGTTTGGGTGGGGTGCCTCGCGGCAATCGTCGCCCTATGCGTTCCGGGTATTCCACCCGACCCGTCTCAGCCGATCGGATGGGCGCTAGATCACGGCGTCAACCCACGCGCTGAGCTGGTGAGGTTCCTGTTTGTTGCGGGGCTTCCAACCTTGGGAGCTCTGGTCGCACGGGTGCGTCATCGTCGCAAGCAAGGCCCGGTCGAGTCCTCGTGGGTCGAAACGAGCGACCGGCGCGGCGAGCCGCCCTTACTTCGCAGCGCACGGCGTGTTGTCGTTCCGTGCGTCGTGCTCGCCGTATTGTCAACGGCCCTCTTCGGGAGGATCCCAGCCGCGGTGGATCTATTCGAGGGCGGCCATGCCTTGCTTCCTTTGGAGTCCTATTTCGCTGGGGGCCTGCCATATCGAGACGTGATTCCGGCTCATGGGCTCGGTGCCGACGGTGGCTCGACTCTGATCGCGAGTCGCTTGGTAGGAAATTCCGTCGCGGCATTGGTCCGCTTCGAAGCGGTCCTCCTCAATCTACTGTTCTGGCCGACGATCTACCTCCTGGGCCTCGCGGCAACGAGAAGCGTCGGCTGGGCGCTATTCACCACGCTGATCCTCTTCTTCTATTTGCCTCAGGCCGGGTTTTTGAGAGCCGTTCCGGCCCTTCTCGCCCTTGTTTGCTCTCTTTACGCATCCCGTCGCACGACGCGATGGGCATGGCGCGTTGCGGGTGTGATGGTGGCTCTGGCGACGATCTATGCCCTGGAGTTCGGCCTCTATTCGGCGGTCGCCGCCTCGGTTGGGCTCGCGATTTCTAATGGCTCGAAATCGCGAAATGTCATCGCTTGGCTCAGTGGGTTTCTGATCGTCGTCGTTCCCGTCTTGTTCATCGCGGGGCAAGCCGGACTGCTCGGCTCCATTGTCGACGTTCACATGACCTACTTACCGAAGCTGTTTCCAATCTACGCGTTCGGACTCGGAACGGTCGTCGAAAAGGCGCTCTCCGGCGAATCCCAGGCTGTGATTTTCGTCATCGGCCTGCTCGCCGCCGCGGCCATCGTCGGCCTCGGCGTCGCGTCCTGGCCACGCATCGCGCCGCGACAGGCGGTTCTGCTGACTCTTGCGGCGTTTTTCATCGCCGCAAGCCTGTCTGTGATCGATCGGCATCATTTCGAGTACGCGCTGTTTGTTGTTCCTGCGGCGGCGACGGTAATGCTGCCTGGCGCTGCGGACACCAGCCCGAAGGGTCGGATCCTGTCATGGTCAATCCTGTTCGGTGCGGTGGTACTGACGGCCGAACCAGTGAATGTCGTCAGGGGATCGATCGCTCGCCTTGGACAGCAGTCGATTCCCGTCGGCTGGGTCCGGCTCGAAGAACCAAACCGGGCCAAGGCGACATACGTTCGCGAGGAAGACGCGAGGGTGGTCGATGCGACGCGGGCTTTCCTGGAGGGAAATCCGCTAGGCACCGAGGAGACTTGGCTTGATCTGGCGAATGCGCCGGGCCTCTACTACCTGTTCGAGCGGCGACCACCCGTGCGTTTTCAGGGCGTGCCATTCATGCAGCCTCCCGCGGCAGAGATTGAAGTCGAGAATGTCCTGAGGAGAGACAAGCGGATTCGTGCGGTCCTGGTAGCGACCGGCCAGCGTGCCGCGGACACGATCGATGGCATCGAGAACCGTCGCCGTGTTCCCCGCCTTTGGGACGCCGTGGAAGAGTGTTTTGAACCGGGTTTCGAGCGGTCGGGCGTGGTCTTCTGGCTGAGGCGGACGGGGAATTGCCAATCGAACCCATGACGGGGTTGGACCGAGTGCGCCCCTCCGGTCGCCCGAACGATTGCAGCCTTCGAAACCCGCCTACCGGAACGTCCCCGGCGAGAACGAATAGACCTGCGACTCGGCGGGGAAATCCTCCGGCTCGAAGAGGTCCGCCTGGAAGGCGCGATCGCCCAGGAGCTTCCCCTTCCAGCTGACCAGTCCCGCGGCGCGGCGGATGACGGCGCCCAGGCGGCGCAGGCCGGCGAGATCCAGCGACGCGGCGTCGCGGCGGATCGACAGCAGGCGCTCGACGGTCTTGGGCCCGAGACCCGGCACCCGCAGGAGCGCCTCGCGCGGCGCGGTCGAGATCTCCACGGGGAACCGCTCGGGGCTCGCGAGCGCCGCCGTGAGCTTGGGGTCTCTCGCGTGCGCCAGGTTGCCATTGGGGCGGAAGGGAATCTCCTCCGGCAGGAACCCGTACTGTCGAAGCAGGTAGTCGGCCTGGTAGAGCCGCTGCTCCCGGACGGATGGCGTCTCCGGCGCGTTCTCGAGCGGCGTGTCCTCGATCGGCCGGAACGCCGCGAAGTGCGGGTGGTGCAGCGCCCGCTCCTTCCAGAGACGGTGCGACATTCCGAGGATGTCTTTGTCGCTCTCGGAGCCCAAGCCGACGACGAACTGGGCGGTCGAGCCGGCCTTCATCGGGCTCCCGGGCGGCCGAGGATCCCCGGGAAGCCGCGCGGGTCCGGACTCCTGCGAGATCTTGCGCAGCCGCGACAGCACGGAGAGCCCCGCCTCCAGGCTCTTCTCCGGCGCGACGCGGTCCAGTGTCGCCTGGCATGCCGCCTCGAGGTTGAAGCTGACGCGCTCGCACAAGAGCGCGAGCCGCTCGATCTGCGCGTCCTCGGCGCCGGAGACGGCTTTGGCGTGGATGTAGCCCGCGTAGCGGTGCCGGAATCGAACGATCTCGACCAGCTCGATCAGCCGATCCATCGCGTAGCGCGGGTTCTTCGGGATCCCCGTCGTCAGGAAGAGGCCCTGCACCCAGCCCCTCTTCCATGCGGTGACGAAGTAGCTCGCCAGCTCGTCGGGCGGCAGCGCGTGGCGCTCCAGCTCGCGGCCGGCCCGCATCGGGCAATAGCCGCAAGAGAAGGCACAGGCGTTGGTCAGCAGGATGCGGAAGAGCGTGGACTTGCCGAACCCGCGGTCGGGGAGGTGACGCAGGTTGACCGGATCGAGCGGGTGCCTCGCGCGCCATCCATAACCGCGCGCCGAAGGCGAGGCGACGGCGACCT